>JBBQPW010000031.1:0-13457 GCA_038216845.1 Gaiellales bacterium
CATCATGTGCAGCCCGATCGCGCCGCCGAGCAGCAGCGGGAGAACGCTGACGTGCGCGACGTAATCGCGGGTCAGCAGCGAGACGTGGCTCGAGAAGCTGTCCGAGAACCAGAACCCAAACAAGCCGGCGAGCTTGCCGAGCTCGCGGTTGTGCGCGAGCGCCTCGACCGCTTCCTGGTCCCATTTCAGGATCGTGCCGGTGTAGAGCACGAGGCCGGAGAGCAGGAAGAGACCGACACCGGTCAGCCAAATACCTTCGCGCGGCCGCTTGTACGAAGCCGAGACGAACGTCCGCAGAAGGTGCAGCACGAGCGTGATCATGAAGATCGTCGACAGCCAGTAGTGGACATTCCGAACGACGCCGCCGAAGCCGCTCGCCGTGATCCGAACCACGCTGGCGTGCGCCTCGGCGACGGTCGGGTCGTACTGCTGGGCTAGGTAGATGCCGGTGACGACGAGCAGCACGAACGACCCCGCGGTCATACCGCCGAGCAGGTACGACAGCCGATTAGCGTGATGCGGCACCGGGTAGGCGAGCCCGGAGACGCCGAAGCGCTCCTCGATCCAGCCACCGAGACGCCCGTGAGGTGTCCCAGCCAGCGCCGGAGAGGGGTTGTCAGCCATGCACCGATTTGCCCGTGGCGATGATAGCCGTCATACCTCGACGGTGCGCCGTCTGCGCGACCCGGTTCGCCTGGCGATGGCCGGCGCCGGGCGTCATCGGCTAGATCGCCGCGTCTCCGTGAAGCGTTGCACGGCCACGGGCAACTCGCGTCCCCTCTCCCCGGCAGTCGCAGCGTCGCCCGAGACGAATGCGCGCTGACGCAGTGGCTGACGTGGCCTGCGAGCAGCTGAGAGCGAGGCTGTCGAGCGCGGTCGAGATCGCGCCACAGCAGCGCTCCCCTTCACGCCGCCGCGCATCGGGCACAACGACAGGCGCCGCGCCGAGGTGCTCCTGGGCGCGAGAAGCGGATGCAACGCGTTGACGCCCTCTTCGTCGTGAAGAGGAAGAAGCTGGCCGCGAAGACCATGAACAGGACCGAGTTGAAGACACGAGCGGCCAGATGCCGTCGCTGGGTCATTCATCGCCAGCGGCCAGCGAACGGCGTCTTCTTCTCAGTCTTATGCTCTTCGATCTGACGGTCGAGCGCCTCGCGCTGGCGGCGCAGCTCGTCGAGGGAATCGCCGGAGTCGTCGGGGCCATAGCCCAAGCCTGAGTTGTGCCCTGACGTCGCGTGGCTTCCGTCGGCGCTGCCACCATGACTACGGCCCATGCCGCCCATGCCACGCATCATGAAAAACATCGCCAGCGGACACGCCAAGATTAACAGGAAGAAAAGGTAGTTACCCATGGTCAGAGTCCTTTCTGAGTAGTTAGACGACTCGAGCCGAACCGGGAACTCAAAGGCGACGTGAGGAGCATTCGTGTGCTCATCGTTGACCGTCACCTTCAACAGTCAGGGAACGAAAGCTGTTCAGACGTGACTCTTCGGGTCACTGGGCGGCCGGTTCGCCAGCTTGGCAGCGACGTAGACAACTGCGCCTAGTAGGACAACCCCGAAGACCGTCATGAACGTCATCCAGAACCAACCTCCACCGGCCATATGGTGATACATGCTCCTCCTTCGTTGTCGCAATGAGCATGCGCTCACCGCGGTCGCGACACATCGGGCGTTCCCTCGTGCCGAGTGGGGATAACTACTGGTTCGCGCGACTCAGATTCGCGCGACAGACCGCACGGCCTCAGGCGGCGCCTCCTCGCGGGCTTGTCCGAACGATGCTCACCTATTCCTTCCTCAGCTCTAACGGCGATCGCCGGTCGAGGCGATCGGGGTGGGCCGGCAACTCCGACTTCTTCTGCTGAGGGCGGATCTTTGGCAGAGCCGCCAATTTGTGCTCTACAGGTGATTCGCTACGCCGATTCGTTACGGCGCGCACGGAGGAGTCTAGCGCGCCTGCGCGCTGCCGGCTCGATGCGGGGGCGATTCGCGCGAGATCTCCTTCTTTCGCTGGCTGAGGACGAGATCCGGCACCTGCGTTTCTGATCGCGAGCGAAAGCGCGACAGGCTCTGGATAAAATCCCTCACATTCCTGGCCGTCCCTCGCCTCGGCAACAACGGAGGTGCTGTAGGAAGCGGTGGTGACCCACGCGCTGTGCCTAGCCGGGCTGACAAAGGTCTACCGGGGTGGCTACGCGCTCGAGATCGGAGAGCTCCTGGTTGGGGTTGCGCTGATCGCCGCAACGCTTGTCTGGCTGCTCCGTTACGACCGCCTGTCCGAGCGCGCCTGCGTGGCCGTCGTGGCGACGACGAACGTGGCGTCACTCGGCGGTATCTTCATGGCCGTCAACTTCCACATCGCAAACGGTGCGCCCCATGCGTGGCTGATTCCCAAGAGCGGCTTCGACGAGAGCGTTGACCTCGACGGCCCGCTACCAGCGGTCGAGCTCGTAATGATCGGTGGCAGCCATCGGCTTCTGGCGCTCACTTCGAGGAAGCGGACATTGACAGACCGGAACCGGGCGTACAGAGGTCAGGGTTCGTACCTCGCACTTTGGTTGTCGGGGTTCTCCCTGTAAATCGAGAGATTTGGAGCCAGGCGGGCTCGAACCGCCGACCTCCTGGGTGCGATCTGTGCTGACGGCCCACCAAAGCCAGACTTGACATGGACTTGACACGGGCATCGCTCAGCAAGAAGTACGACGCCACAATGCCGCATGAATCCTTAAAGCCGACGCCCGGACTCGAACCGGGGACCCCTTCATTACGAGTGAAGTGCCAACCTTCGGTTTTGCAGGGATTTTCCGTCAGGGGCCCCCGCCATGTGTCAATCCTGTGGCAATCGTGCCCCAATTGAGCCGTTTCTAGCGGTGCTCGGCGCGCCATCGGTCGAGGTCCTCGGCGGCGTTCGAGAGCTCATCCGGGAGCGTGTGCGCGTACCGTCGGAGCACGAGCGACGCGTCGGCGTGCCCGAGTAGGTCGGCGACGGCGCGAGCGGTGCGGCCCGTGCGGAGCATGTCGCTCGCGTAGGTGTGCCGGAGGTCGTGCGGCGTCGGGAGCGGCGCGCGCGTGTGCTCGCAATCGTCCTCGTCCTTCCACGCGGCGAACGCAGCCGAGCACGTCGCGCACGTGCCGAGCGCCGTCCGGGTGACACGCTCCCAGGCGAGCCGGAGCCGTCCGCCGTATCCGAGCGGGAGCCCGTGCTCTCCGGCGAAAACGAGCTCGCCGTCAGCGGGTCGGCGTGTGGCGAGCCGGTGGCGACGCAACGCGGCGATGTCGCTTGCTGGGATCGGTACCTCGCGCCGGGACTTACGAGACTTCGGCGGCAGGAACGGATAGCGGCCGGTTGTCCGATCGAGTGCGGTGGCGACAGAGCGGCGAACGCGGACGCGGCCGGCGTCGAGGTCGAGCCCTTCGGCTCCCCAGGGGAGCGCGAGAAGCTCTCCACGTCGCAGCCCGGTGGCAAGCGCGAGCCGAACGAACGGCCCGATCAGGCTCCGGCCGGATGCCTCGTCGTCAGCGGTCGCCGCGCGCAGGAGAGCCGCGCTCTCGGCCGGTGAGAGCACGTAGACGGGTTGTGTCTCGTCGTGCTCGTCGTGCGCGTGCTCGACGCGGATACCGACGCAGGGCGTCGCTTCCGTCTCGCCGTAGTCCTCGCACTGGCGCATCACGGCGGCGACGGCGGCGCGGACGTGGCGCGCGTGCTCGACGGAATGGCGCGCGGCGATCCCGTTCACGAGCCGTTGCACGTCGCCGCGGGTGATGGTCGCAACCGGGACTCTGCCGAGCTCGGGGAGCACGAGCCTCCGTAGCGTGCCTTCGTAGTTGGCGGTTGTCGCCCGTCCGTAGGGTCGGCCGTCGCGTGTGCGCGAGGAGCCTTCCTGCATCCCCTTCACGAACCGGCGCGCGGCGTCCTCAAGCGTGAGAGCGCGTCCAGCGGGGACAGGAGCGACGGTGCGCTTCCGCGGTGGTTCCGGGGTATCTCCGAGCCCGTCAACGGCGTCGAGCGCGCGTGAGCGCCACGAGAGCGCCTTCGCGAGTGTCGGGAGCGTTGCCGTCAGTGTCGCGCCTTCGCGTCGGATGCGAACCTGGTAGCGGATGCGGCCGGCGCGGTCGCGCCGTTCGGTGATTCCGGGTTGAGTCGTCACGGGATAGCCTCCCTGCGTCGGCCCGGTCGCACTGTCTTGGCGGATGGAGCGGCCGGGCTGGCCTCGCTCGGAATGTCGAGCGTGTGCGGATCATGCGCCTGCGGGTCGGTCGGCGTCAATCCCATAGCCGTGCGCCCCGCTCGAGCAGCACCCCGCCGGCATCGGTGGGAACCGTTCCCGAGCGGCGTTTCGTGTGTTCGGCGACGAACCGTTCGAGGTCGAGCTCGCGGATGCGGACGACGCGGCCAACCCGGAACGTCGGGAGCGTGCCGGCGGCTACCCACCGCTTCACGGTCGCGCGTGAGCAGCCGAGACGGTCGGCGGCTTCGGCGAGGGTAAGGAGCGCGTCCCGCATCGCGTTGGTCGTTTACGCGGAGCCCTCGCCGACGATCTCTGGGAACTTGCGTCGCAACCGTTCGTATTCGGCGTCGTCGAGCGTGTCCTGCGCGAAGGACGCCATCTCTGAGACGTGGCAGCCTTCGCGGTTTTCGTCGCTCTCCGGGAGGCCGGATACCCCATGAGCGCTAGCCTCGCGCGAAGTCTGCCACCGTCCCGGCGAATCGTCGTCGGTCAGGGGGTTGGCAACCTTCGCGGCTGGAGGGAGCTCCCACGTCCAGTACGCGCCGCTCCCAAACCCTTCCTTGCGCGGCTTGACGCCGAGCCGCGCTTTCGCGCGGTCGAGCGTTCGCTGCGAGATGCCGGCGTCGCGCGCGGCTCTCTGTACGTCCTTCGTCGGGCGTGGCCCGTCGGCGAGCTCGTCCCGGAGGAATGCTTCGGCCTCGTCGCGAGGGAATCGCTCGTCCGGGTCGGAGCCGGAGTCGAGGAGCGCCCGGTAGCCGTGGTCGGACTCGCCGACGAGCACAAGACGCGCCGTGCGAGTCTCGGGCTCGCCGTCAAACGCTGGCAGGAGAATCGGAGCGACGGCCCACCGTTCGGACGGCGCGAGCTCGGCGACGTTGCATTTCGCGTGCGCGAGCAGCCGGCCCCCGCCGCGCTCGGGGTCCTCGTCGTCAGGGTCGCGTCCGAACAGGAGCACGGAGCGTGCGGCCCCTCCGAACCCCCCGGAGCCGGAGAGCCGCCGGTACCAGTCGGAGCCAACGGCCTTGTTGACGTGCAGCACTGCGAGCACCGCGCAGCCGCGTGCGGCGGCGATGGCAGCGAGCGGCGCGAGCGCCTGCCGGACGGATGCGTCCTTGTGCGAGTCGATGCCGCCGTCGAGAAAAGCGACGACGGGATCAATCACCACGAGCCGCGCGCACGTCTCCCCGATGAGCCGGTCGAGCTCGCCCGTGTCAGCGGGAAGCGCGAGCCCCCCGCTGCCCTCGTCCTCGCCGACGAGCCTAACGGCGTGTACGCGCTCGACGACGGCCTGGCACGCGTCGAGACGCGGCCGGATGGTTGCGCCTTCGGAGTCCTCTGCGGAGAGCACAAGCGACGCGTCTCCCTGGCGTGAGAGCTGTGCGGCTTGCCCGACGCAGTAGAGCGACTTCCCGAGCCCCGGCTCGCCGGCCAGGATTGAAACGGCTCCAAGCGGGATGCGCCCCGGCACGAGCCACTCGACGCGCTCGCGCCGAATCGCCGAGTAGGGGACGGCTCGTGCCCGTCCCGGTTCGGCCGGCGGCGGTTTCCAGCCGTGCGCCGTCGCGATGGTCGCGGTGTCGAGCTCGTCAGTCATGGCGTGACTCCTCTCGTGCCGGCGAGCAGCCGGCGGAATGTGTCGAGGTCAGGGGAGAGAGCGAGAGCAGCCCAGAGCCGCGCGTCGTCGTCCGCTCGGGCGAGGAGCGTGTCGAGCGCCTCCGGGTCGGTTTGCAGGAGCGAGCGCACGTCCTCGCCGTCGGGAAGCCACACGGGACGTGTCCACGGGACGGCCGCGCGGACGCGACGATTCATCTGCCGGCCGGGGTCGTCGCCGTCGCCGAGCACGTAGACGAGCGGGAACGGTTCGAGGAACGAGCGCCACGAGTCCCGCCAGACGCCAGCGCCGGGGACCGCGAGTGCCAGGTACTCGACGGCTCGTGCGTCATCGCGGCAGCCGAGCACGTCACGGACGGCGAGTGCGTCCGACTCACCCTCGCAGACGAGGAGCGCGGCGTACGTCGGTCGGCAGCTTCCCGCTGGCGGTAGCGTCTCTAGCCCATACGGGCGGAGGCCGATGCCGGCCGGCCGGTAGAACGAGCGGCCGTCCGAGCGGACGCACTTGCGGTAGAGCTCGACGCCCGACGTGTCCCGGTAGGGAACCGTGACGAGCCCGCGGTCGAGCCGGACGCCGGCCGCGGCGAGTGTCGCCAGCGACAGCCGCTTCCATCCGTCGGGCGTGCTCATCGTTCCCGCTCACGGAGCGCACGGAGTGCCTCGCCGAGTGTTAGGCGGTCGCCCTCGTGGACGAACACGGCGAGCCCGTCGGCGACGAACGCGCGGTACTCGTCGTCTGTGAGCCCGTCCCTAGACGAACGAACGAGCGCCACAAGCGTCGCCGGCGCACGCTGCAACGGCGTGCCGGGACGCACGCTCACGAGCCCGCCCTCGGACGGCGCGCTAGCGGCGGTCTAGGTGGCGGGTCGTCGCCGGCTAATCGACCAGGCGAGCGTGCGCGCGCGCGTGCGCGCGAGGTGTTCTGTCGCGAGCGCCGAGCGCGAACGGTGCGGACGACCGGACGGCGCAGCTGTGCGCGCAGACGACGAAGCCGGAGGCCGGGGACTGTCCGCCGGCGGCGGCGCTCCATGTGCTCCCACTGCTCTGCCGACTCGCGCTGGCGGCGTCGGTCGTCTTCCGTGAACGCTGAGCCGTCATAGAGCGCGGCAGAGTTTCGACACGCCTTCGCCATCTCGCGGGTGTCCCTCGCCGCGGCGAGGTTCCCGGCTAGCTCCTCCGCATCGGCGCGAGCATCGAACGTGGCGGCCTGCGCACCGAGGTAGCGGGCGCGGTCAGTCTCCCACTCTCCTCCGGGGGCGACGAAGCGGGCGCGGTCAGTCACAGCCGCAGCGAGGGAGAACACCACTGATCATCGCGGCTGAGGATATCCGGGCGATCGGCTGTCGCACATTTCTGCGCGGAACGTCCGACGCTCGCCAGAAGCGAGCGCCGAAACGGATGACCTGCGGTGTCGAGGCTCCCTCAGAGCCGCGACTCCCTAGCATCCTAGACGGCCTGCAAGACGACGCTGGCGCGGGGGAGACTACTCGCCGACTGCCTCCTTCAAGACCGCTTCGCGCTCCTCCCGCGTCGGCGGGTGGCGCCCGTCGAGCAACTCCCGCAGCGGGTCGCGCCTTCTAGCTACGACGCGCGCCTCGATGATGCTCTCGGCATCCGTCGGACCAACCTCCGACGGTAGCGCGCCGATGCCGGTGAGCTTGAGCACTTCAAGTGCCGTCCTTGCGCGGTGCGGCGCTTCGAGAGCGAGCCCCTCCTCAAGCGCGTCGAGCGCGAGCGGAACCAGAGCGCGCAGTCGGTCACGAGCCGCGCCCCATACCTCCTCGCGCCGGCCATTCACCGCGGCCTCGAACCACGGGCTCCGAGCACGCCAGCGCCACACGGTCGCGCGATCCACGCCTACCTCGTCGGCCACCTCAGCATCCGTCAGGCCAGACGCGACAAGGTCAACGGCCCGCAGCTGCCGCGTGTCCAACCGTTGCATCCCGTTGCTCTCCGTTGCAGAGCCGAGGGGAGAGGTCACATCAGCGAGGGTAGCGACTCGTTCGGAGGAATGAGAACGTGGCCGTTTCTCGTCAAGGCGCCCCCAATACGCGGAAGGCGAGTTCTGCCACCGGATTGACAGCACCGATTGCGTCCGAGCCGATCTTATGCTCGACGACGAGAAGCGTCCCCCGCCCGCGGCACCAGTACCCATAGCGTGTCCCGTAGATGATCCGGAAGTGCTTACCCGTGCTCCGCATGTGGTCGTTCGGGTTGCCGCCGAACTTCCGATCCCACGACATCGCCAAGGACGTGCATGACCCGTTTTGGAACTTGCCGCTGATCGAGACGACGACTCCCCATTCGTAGCCCCGGCGGGCAGGACGGCTCGTGGTGAACGCAACCCCGATGAGCGAGTCGTCGTCGTAGAGTGGCTTATGTAAGTAGCTCAGCCCGGAAATCACCGGGGGCTTCGTCGAGCTCGCGGCTGCCGGTACCGTCAGCGCGAAAAGGATCGCCAAGAGCGCCGCCGCTGTCGGCCATAGCGGCACGAACACTGCCGCTACACCGCGCCCCACCCCGCCGCTCCTCATAGCCTCATAGCCTAATGCAGCGTCTGCTATCCGCAAAGCTTCGCAACCTGCTAGAGCGGAACCGCTCCGCACAGTGCCCGGCGGCTACGCAGGCGCACGCCACGGGCTGAGCCTGAAACGGTTGGACGCCAAGCTGGAATTTGGTTCTCGCCCGGCTAGACGAAATGAACCGGGGAGCGGATAATCACTGAGAATCGAGGGAGGAGGTCGTCCGATGAGACGCGCGCTAGTCATCACCGCGGTTTTGGTTGTCGGCGTTGCCATGGCCGGCCAAGACGGGCCCTTCGGGAGCGCAGGGTCGGCCCAGTCCGCCAGGCCGAAGCCGAAGCCGTGGCAATGGGCGCCGGCGAAGATCGAGAAACGCCTGGTCGCTGCTGCGACTGCTGACTGCACGGCCGTCTTCTCGTGCTTCGAGGCGGGCGGAGTGGGGAGAGCGATCTGCGCGGGGACGTCCCCGCCGGTTGCGGGTAGGTACTCGGCGTTTCGGTGTAGGGCCTATATCGAGGGGCCGAACATCACTCCCGATACGCAGTTCTTCGATGTGCTCGTGCGCATTCGCCCGCTCGGTTCCGGGGTGTTCTGTGTCGTCTCGACGCCCGAGGGGAAGGCCGTACCGCCCACGGGAGGCACGGCCACATTCATCGTCGCGGAAGGGCGGCGCTGCTGATGCCCTGGGGTCTGGTCTTCCTGGTCGTGTGGGTCGGTTCGATGATCATGGGTGTGAACGTCGGCCGGCCGAAGGGGCGTAGGGGCGGCTGGTGGGGTCTCTCGTTTAGAGCACGATGTTGAGGATCATCTGCGGGGTGCATCCCGCGGCGACGAGCTTCCGTAGCTGCGCGAGGTCAGCCTGCGAGTCCGCGAAAAGCAAGGTGCGACTGTGCGACCGCCATGCGAGCCACCGGCGTTCTAGGGACGCATCTCGACGGAGCCTGCACCTGTTTGCCCTGGCGCAGCCGCGCGCGCTCGCTCCCGCGCTTGATCCTCAGCTCACCGCCTCGGCGCTCGATCTCGAGCGCAGGCCGGCGGCTGATCTTGCGGGGGTTCTCCGGGTGCGGCCGAAGGCTTGCGAGGGGGCGTGGGCTGGATCCCCTGGACGCGGTCACGGGGTGGTGCGTCGGCGGTCACGGCTGGTGTGGGATATCGACGAGGGTGAACGGCGTCCGCGGGGGGGCGTCGAGCTCTTCCGCCAGTTGAACACGCCTCTCTTCTCAGGTAGCGGGGCATACTCCGAAATCCATGTGTCAATCCTGCGCCAATCGGCGCTCTCGCGCGCCAATCTGAGCTCTCGCCGTCTCGCTTCCTGACAGAAGAAAACCCCGCGGTACGCAGGGTTTTCCTTGAAGCCGACGCCCGGACTCGAACCGGGGACCCCTTCATTACGAGTGAAGTGCTCTACCAGCTGAGCTACGTCGGCGCGCCGCGCATTGTAGGTGGCGTCCGGCTACTCCGGCGTGTTGTGCAAGCGGGCTCGGCGGAGGGCTAGCCGCCACTCCTCCCGCTGACGGACGATCTCGCCGGCCGGCGCCTCCGGCTCGTATCGGGCTCCTCGGCGCACGAGCCCCGCGACTGTCTCCAGATCGGGCCACACCCCGACCGCCAGGCCTGCCAGCGCTCCGGCGCCGAGCGCTGTCGCCTCCGACTCGTCCGCAACCTCGACCGGGCAGCCGAGCACGTCGGCCTGGAACTGCATCAGGAAGCCGTTGGCAGTCGCGCCGCCGTCCGCGCGCAAGACATCGACGCCCCCGGGTAGCGCGTCGAGCACGTCGGCGACCTGGAACGCGATCGCCTCGAGCGTCGCACGCACGAGATGCGCGCGCGTCGTCCCGCGGGTCAGGCCGCTGATCAGCCCGCGCGCGTCGGCGTCCCACCACGGCGAGCCGAGACCCGTGAGCGCGGGAACGAACACGACGCTGTCGCTCGAGTCGACGCTCCGCGCGAGCGCCTCCGTCTCCGCGGCACTCGCGACCATGCCGAGCCCGTCGCGAAGCCACTGCACCGCCGCACCGCCGACGAGCACCGATCCCTCCAGCGCAAACTGCAGTGGCGCGCCGGGGCCGACGGCGGCGGCGGTCCTCAGCAGCCCGTCTGGCGGGGCGGCGCGGTCGGCACCGATGTTGACGAGCACGAAGCTCCCCGTGCCGTACGTCGCCTTCGCTTGCCCGTGCTCGAAACACGCCTGTCCGAAGAGCGCTGCCTGCTGGTCGCCGGCGATCCCGGCGATGGGCACGGTCGCGCCGAAGAGCTCCGCCTCGCCAACGACCTCCGACGAGCCGACGACGCGTGGCAGCAGCTCACGCTCAACGCCGAAGAGCGCCAGCAGCTCATCGTCCCAGTCCTCCGTCGCGAGATCGAGGAGCATCGTCCGCGACGCATTCGTGATGTCGGTGACGTGCTCGCGTCCGCCGGCCAGCTTCCACACGAGCCACGCGTCGACGGTCCCGGCGGCGAGCTCGCTCTGCGGGATGTCCGTGCGGGCGAGCAGCCACTCGAGCTTCGTTGCCGAGAAGTACGGGTCGGGAACGAGACCGGTGCGCTCGCGAATCAGCTCGGCGGGCAGCTGGCGGCAGCGCTCGGCCGTGCGCCGGTCCTGCCAGACGATCGCCCTGGCGATGGGTCGGCCGGTGCGCCGTTCCCAGACGAGCGTCGTCTCGCGCTGGTTCGTGATCCCGATCGCGTTCAGGCCGGAGGCGCGCGTACCCGCTGCGCTCAGCGCGGTCTCCGCGGCGGCCAGCACGCTCGACCAGAGCTCTTCCGGATCGTGCTCGACCCAGCCCGCTTGAGGGAAGAACTGCTCGATCTCGACATAGCCGCGACCGCGGACGCGTAACTCGTCGTCGACGACGAGGCAGGTCGTGCCGGTGGTTCCCTGGTCGATCGCGAGGATCACGTCTGCAGCAACTGGTCGACCTGGGCGCGAACCTCCGGCGTGTCGAGCCCGCGGAGCGCAAGTGTCGTGCGCCTGCGCAGCACGTCGTCGGCGCGTACCGCCCACTCGTGGTCACGGGCGTAGCGGACCTGCGCGACGAGCGGGTCGGCATCGAGCGGGAGAACGTCCGCAGCAAGCGAGCCGTAAGTGTGCGCAAGCGAGATCGCGGCAGCCGGATCGAGCTCGGGCCAGTCGCGGCACAACGCCGCAGCGACCGTCGCGGGATCCGCAGCGCCGGGAAGGGGCGTGAGAACGTCGTCGACGCGACCAAGCCCGAGTTGCGGCCGGAGCGCGTCGAGCACACCGCCGGCGATGCGTCGATACGTCGTCAACTTGCCGCCCGCGACGGTCACCATCCCGCGTGGCCCGACGGTGATCGTCGTCTCGCGTCGCGCCTTGGCCGTCCCACGGCGCGCAGCCGGCAGCACGCGCAAACCCGCGAAGCGAGCACGCACCGCCTCGGGACGAATCGCGTCGTCCACTAGCCCGCGAGCAGCCTCCTCGAGGATCTGGCGCTCGTCGGCGTCGGTGACCGCGAGCGTCTCCGGAGCGGAGTCGAACGGCTCGTCCGTCGTGCCGAGCAACAACATTCCCTCCCACGGGATCGCGAAGGAGACACGCGCCTTGTCGATCTGGATCGTCACCGCCGCCTCCCAGCCGGACGGGCGATCGAGCACAAGATGGGCGCCCTTGCTCAGCGTCACCGATGTCCCTGCGCCTGGATCCTCGAGCCGGCGAACGTGATCGACCCACGGGCCGGTCGCGTTCACGATGGCTCGCGCGCGGACGGGCACCACCGCGTTGCCGACGCGATCCGCCACCTCCGCGCCGCCGGCACCGATCGAGACGACCTCGGCGTAGTTCAGGACGACCGCGCCGCGCTCGGCCGCACCTCGGATGTTGGCGAGACAGAGCCGCGCGTCGTTCGTCTGGGCGTCGACGTACAGCCCGGCGGTCCTCACGCGATCCAGGCGCAGCGACGGGACGAGCGCCGCGGCCTCAGCGGGGGTGATGATGCTGCCGCCGACGCGCTGTCCGGCCAGCGCTCGATAGAGCCACAATGCGGAGCGGATCGCCGTCTTGCCGTACGGCCCGCCGTCGTACACGGGCAGGACGAACGGCAGCCGCTGAACGAGGTGCGGCGCGACCGTGCCGAGCAGCGCCTGCCCCTCGGAGAGCGCCTCGTGAACGAGCCGGAAGTCGCCCATCCGCAGGTAGCGCAGGCCGCCGTGGATAAGCTTCGACGACGCGCT
Organism: Gaiellales bacterium; assembly: GCA_038216845.1. Classification (GTDB taxonomy): domain Bacteria; phylum Actinomycetota; class Thermoleophilia; order Gaiellales; family Gaiellaceae; genus Gaiella. The sequence goes on from JBBQPW010000031.1 coordinate 12,553, forward strand.
CGATGTCGCGGAGCCGAAATCGGCGCGATCGACGAGCGCGACCGCGAGTCCCAGCTCGGCCGCCCGCACGGCCACCCCGGCGCCGACGATCCCGCCGCCGATCACCAGCAGATCGAACGGCTCCGCGCCGAGACGCTCGAGCGTGATTTCCCTGAACGTCATGAAACGATCGTAGGTTGAAACGAGAGAGGCGGCCCGAGCCGCCTCTCTCGACACCACTCGTCGTCTAACGGAGCTACTTGCCGAGCCAGACGTTGACCTTCGCTTGATTCGCCTTGACCCACTGCTCGGCTGCCTTGCTTGGATCCACGTGCTTGCCGGCGATCAGGTTGGCGACGTAGTTCTGGTCGTCGTTCGCCCAGCGGAACCTCTTGATCACTGCGAAGGCGGGCGACCCGCTCTTCGCGAACTTCGCGCTGACGACCTTGCCGATGATCGTCTGCTCGTACCCGCACTTGTACTGATTCCAGTTGCTCCCGAGCTTCGGGCTGTAGGAGTCGACGCAGCTCTTGAAGCGCTTCGGCAGCTGAACCTCCGAGAGTTGGTACGCGGAGTTCAGGTACTGCGGCGTGTACCAGTAGAAGATGATCGGCTTCTTCTGCTTGTACGTCTGGGTCCAGCGGGCAACCTGCGCCGGCTCCGCACCGACGGAGACGAACTTGAAGTTCAGACCGAGGACCTTGATTAGCTGCGCGTCCTTCTGCACATAGGACGGATCGCCGCCCAGGAACATCCCCTGCGAGCCGGACTCCGGGCTCTTGAACAGCGACTCCTTGCCCTTGAGCCCTTTCCAGGTCTTGAACTCGGGGTGCTGCTTCATCAGGTACGTGGGGATGTACCAGCCAATGTGTCCGACCGCGCCGTTCGGCCCGAGGTCGACGACCGACTTCTGCTTCGTCACGTAG
>JBBQPW010000032.1:0-13242 GCA_038216845.1 Gaiellales bacterium
AGAGCTCGGGCACCTTGCCGGCCATCGCGGTAGCGCGCCCGTGCACGTGGGCAACGACGCCTGGAAGCAGACCCAGCTCGACGTCTACGGCGAGGTCCTGGAGGCGGCCTGGTTTCTCCGCGACTCACTCGACGAGCCGTCGCCTGAGACCGTTCGTTTCCTGTGTGAGCTCGCGAACACGGCCGCGGCACGCTGGCGCGAGAAGGACGCTGGAATCTGGGAGGGGCGCGAGGGCGAACGCCACTATCTGAGCTCGAAGCTCCTGTGCTGGGTCGCGCTCGACCGGGCGATCAAGCTGGCGGACCGCCTCGGTCCCAAAGCGCGACCGGAGGTTTGGGCGGCCGAGCGCGACGCTGTTCGGCGCGAGATCCTGGAGCAGGGCTGGAACGAGGAGGTCGGCGCCTACACGGGCGCCTTCGGCTCCGATCAGCTCGACGCGAGCGCGCTGCTCCTGTCGCTGATGGAGTTCGCGCCCGCAGACGACGATCGTCTCCGTCGCACGGTCGACACGATCGAGCGCGAGCTCGGAGCGAACGGCATGGTCCGCCGCTGGACGGACGCCGAGGACGGTGCCTTCTTCATCTGCTCCTTCTGGCTCGCGAATGCGCTCGCGCGCGGCGACGAGATCGAGCGGGCACGGGCAGTGTTCGATGCGGCGCTCGCCCACGCAAACGACGTCGGCCTCCTCTCCGAGGAGCTCGACCTCGAACGGCAGGAGCTGATCGGGAACTTCCCGCAGACGTTCTCACACGTCGGGCTGATCAACGCCGCGTGGAGCATCGAGCAGGCAGAACAACGACGACGGAAGGAGACGTGATGGGCAGGCTCGCCGGATTGAGCGCGGTGGTCACAGGATCCGACTCGGGTATCGGGCAGGCGACGGCGATCGAGTTCGCGCGCGAGGGCGCGGACGTGGTCGTCAACTACCTCGAGGATGCGTCCGGCGCCGCCGAGACGAAGGCTCAGATCGAGGCGACAGGTCACCGCGCGATCGTCGTGCAAGCTGATATAGGCGACGAGGACGCCGTCGCGAAGCTCTTCGCCGCGGCCCTCGAGGCGTTCGGGCCGCCGGACATCCTCGTCAACAACGCGGGGGTCGACGCCTCCGGGACGTACGTCGCCGACCTCAAGCTTGCCGACTTCGTGACCTCGCTTCGCACGAACCTCTTCGGCCCGCTGCTCTGCTGCAAGCATTTCATCCGGCAGCGGCTCGCCGCGGGCGGCGGCGGCAAGATCGTCAACGTTACCTCGATCCACGAGGAGGTGCCGAACGCTGGCGGCGCCGACTACGACTGCGCGAAGGCCGCGGTGCGGAGCCTCACCCGCACGCTCGCCCTCGAGCTCGCCGACCACGGGATCAACGTGAACAACCTCGCGCCCGGCATGGTGCTGACGCCGTTCAACCAGGAGTCCATCGACGACCCCGAGGTACGAGCGGAGCAGACGGCGAGCATCCCGCTGAAACGTGCCGCGATGCCCGCCGAGATCGCGAGGCTCGCGGTCTTCCTCGCGTCCAGCGATGCGGACTACGTGACGGGCTCGACCTACGTCATGGACGGCGGGCTGATGCGCAATCTCGGCCAGGGCGCGTGACCGCCGAACTTCAAGCCGGGAGATCCTTGACGGCGTAGCTCAGGGCTTCGCCGAAGGTGGGGAACTGCATGGGCGTGTCCCGCAGCACGGCGATCGGAATACGCGCCTTGATCGCCAGCACCGTCGCGCCGATCCACTCGGAGGCGAGCGGAGAGACCGCATGCGCGCCAACCAGGATGCCGCGCTCGCGGTCGGCGAGCACAGTCATCGAGCCGTGGTAGCCGGTTCCGTACATTCCGGTCCGGGCGAGGGTCTCGAGCTCGACGCTTCCCGCCTCGATCTCGAGACCCTCGGCTGCGGCCTGCTCGCGCGTGAGACCCACGGCGGCTACCTCCGGGTCGGTGAAGACGACGCGAGGAATTGCGCGGTAATCGGCGGTACGCGGCCGGCCGAGGATGTCGTCGGCGGCGATCTCGCCCTGGTAGTGGGCAACATGCGTGAACGGCATGACGGCGGTGACGTCGCCGGCCGCCCAGACACCGTCACCCGCGCGGCAGCGATCGTCGACGTCGATGCCGCCGCTCTCGCCCGGTTCGATTCCGACCGCCCCGAGGCCGATCCCCACGATGCGCGGTGTCCGCCCGGTCGCGATCACGACCCGCTCCGCCTCGACGTGGCTCCCATCCGGGAAGTAGACGACGTGCTTGCCGTCGACCTCCTCCACCCGCACCGCGCTGGCGCCCAACCGCAGCTCCACACCCTCCTCGGCAAGAAGTAGGGCGAGCGCTTCTCCGACATCGGGGTCTTCTCTGGCGAGTAGACGATCCGCTTCCTCGACGATCGTGACTCGAACGCCGAAGCGGCTGAGCATCTGTGCGGTCTCCACGCCGACCGGGCCGCCGCCGAGGACGACCGCATCCCGCGGTAGCACCCGCGTCGTGTAGACCTCGCGCGTCGTCCAGCAGGCGCCCTCCGTCAGACCCTCGATCGGCGGGATGGAGGCCTCAGTGCCCGTGGCGACGACAATGTGCCGCGTCTCGAGCACGCTCTCGTCAACCACGACCCGCCCCGGTCCAGCGATGACACCGCGCCCGCGCACGAGCGTCGCCCCGGCTTCCCGCATTTTCGCCGCCTTGGTGGCATCGTCCAGGTGCGAGATCATGAAGTCCCGATAGTCGGCGCTCTCGTCCCACGAGAGCTCCGACTCCGAGAGGCCGGGAGAATGCCGTGCGGCCGCTCGCACCTCGGGTGCGCGAAGAAGTGTCTTGCTCGGCACGCACGCCCAGTAGGCGCACTCGCCGCCGACGAGCTCACGCTCGACGAGCGCGATCCGCAAGCCTTCGCCATCGAGCCGACGAACGACCGCCTCGCCCGCCGGCCCGCCGCCCAAGATGACAACGTCGAAGTCCTCGCTCATCCACAACCCCTTTCAACCGACACCAAACCGTACTCCGACGAACTTGATACTACGGGGCGGCGGGCACCGAGCCCACCGCCCCGTAGTGCTCTTACCTGGGTGGGAACTGCGAGTTCGGAACCGGGTCGGCCAGGTTGGCCGTCGGCGGGTCCAACGTGAACCCGATTACCGCGCAGTTGATGTTGACACCGACGGAGCCATACGGAGCCGGCATGCCGGTCGCAGGGTCGACGCCCGTCAGGAGGTCGGGGCGGGTTGCGGCCAGGTTGAAGACCTGGACCTCGTCGATCTGCCTGGTGTTGAGTCCCTGTTGAACGGCTTTGTCGGTCCAGAGACCGAGTTGCGCGTCCCACAGTGGGCTGTAGGCCTGAGCGTGCCGCGGGTCCTTCTCCGTGGGGAAGTCGCCGAACACGTTGAGGAGATCGCCGCCGTTTCGCAGGGCGTCGATCAGGGCGGTGTTGCCCGCACTCGCATCTTCTTCGGCGTGCCCGTCCTTGACGAGGTGCACGAAGCCCTGCGACTGCTCGTTGTCGTTGCCCGTCTGGCCATTGATGAAGCCGAAGAGCCGCTCGCGCGAGGAGCCGAGGAAGTCGTCGCCGCCGTTGTAGGCCGCCTTGTCGAGAGCAGGCACGTAGGTGACACGCTCGAGGACCGAGGTCAGCGGTTGGCCGGCGTCAGTGCTGATGTACACGATCGGCTGGCCGGCGTCGAAGCCCTTGATGAACAGCACGTCGACCCACGAGTCCTCGTACTGACCGGGTGCCGCGGGCGGTGCGATGTGGATCCCGAGCACGCGATCGCCCGTGTTGGTGTGCTTCACGACATCGAACGGCCCATCGCCGGTCGCAAGGATCGGCGCGCTGTAGACGACCTGGGAGCCGGCGATCTTGATGAATGGGCTATAGCCCTTACCGCCGACGGCGCCCGGCTGGAACTTTGCGAGCGGGAAGCCGGTCGGCCCGGGTGTTGCGATCCGCGTCGGGCTGAAGTCCGGGGCGCCTTGGAAATCGACGACCGCGGTCCCGAATCGGTTTTGTGCGGGTGTCGGGCTCTCGAGCGTCACCGTCTGCACGCATTCCGGGCAGCCGATGCCGATGTTCGCGAGCTTGGGCGCGTAGTTCACGCCCAGGTCGTGCGCCACTCCCGCGTCGGAGGCGTCGAGCAGGACATACCACGCGGTTCCGCCGTGCTTCGTCTTGCCCTTGTAGAGCGGCAGACGTACCGTCTCCTTGCTGAGATCGACCTGGATCGCGCTCTCCTCCGTCAGATGGTCGCGCGGGAGGAGACCGCTAAGCGGCCCGAGGCCTGTGGCCGTCTTGGCCCCGTCTTTCGAACCCGCAAACGCTTGTGTCCCCACCACCGCCGCAACGGCGGAAGCGATCACCAGGACGGCAACGGCGAGCCATCGCTTGGAACTGATTCTCATTGTGCTCTCCCGTTCGTCCGGACTGCCGGACGCAGATGGATTCGTTCGGGCACGTGCAGCCACGTTCGGCTGAGATGCCCGGAACAGAAAGCGTGTAACCGCTTTTTGGCTTACGTTTCTCTGAACAGTCTGGAGCGCAGGCCCGGCGATACTCCCGCCATGAAACCGCTGCGCATCGCCATCGTCGGCTGCGGGATTGGTGGCGCCGCCGCGGCAGCGCTTCTCTCCGAACGTGGGCACACCGTGACCGTGCTCGAGCGGATGCTTACTCTGCAGCCCGTGGGCGCCGGGCTGATGCTCCAGCCTTCGGGCCAAGCTGTTCTGCGGCAAATGGACGTTCTCGCCCAGATTGCACAGGAATCCGAGCCACTCGATCGCATCGTCGCCCGAACGCCCACGGGTCGCACAGTCATCGACCTTCACTACCGAGAACACGCGCCCGAGACGCGCGGCTCGGCGTCCATCGCCGTGTCCTGCATTCGGCGCTGGTTGGGAAAGCGGAGCAACACGAGGCGTCCTTCGCACTCGGAAGGGAGATCGAATCGTTTGACGACGGAGTCCTTGTCGATGGGAGTGGCGCAAGGACCGAGCGCTTCGACCTGGTCGTCGCGGCAGACGGTTTGACGTCGCGACTGCGCGTGCAAGCGGGGCTCCAGCGGCGAAGCCACGAGTACGCCTACGGCGCTCTCTGGACGGTTGGTCATACCTCGAGCGTCCGCGGCGAGCTGCGCCAGGTCGTTCGGGGTACCCACGACCTGATCGGTCTCCTGCCATTGGGCAAGGGCCGCTGCAACTTCTTCTGCAGCCAGAACATCGCCGACTACGATCGGGTGCGGTTGGGAGGGTTTGACGCCTGGCGAGATCGCATCGTCTCACTGTGCCCCGAGGCCGCCGAGGTCATCTCTCACCTCGATGGCTTCGACGGCCTGGCGCTGACGCGGTACAACCACGCGTCGCTAACGGGATTGACCCGCGAACGGCTGGTCCTCCTCGGCGACGCCGGCCGCGCAATGAGCCCGCACCTCGGTCAGGGCGCCAATCTCGCCCTCGTCGACGCCTGGGTTCTCGCACGCTGCCTCGACTCGGCCGCCTCACTCGAGATGGCGTTGGCGGAGTACGACCGCGCTCGGCGCGCGCAGCTTCGCTACTACGGTGCGGTGACCTTCGCGCTCAGCCCGTTCTTCCAGTCGCAGGGGACGGTTCTTGGGCTTGGTCGAGACATCGGGCTGCCGCTCATTTCAAAGGTGCGCCCGCTACGACGGTTCATGGTCAAGACGATGGCCGGGCTCGTCCAACAGCCTGCCGATCTGGCGAACCTGGATTGATCCGGTGAGCTGCGTCAGCTAGCCGCGGCGGCTGGCTCGCACTCGACGGCGACGTCGCTCCACGCCTCGAAGAACGTCCGCGCGATCTGCGGGTCGAACTGCGAGCCGGCGCACCGCGCGACCTCGTCCAACGCATCGTCGACCGTCAACGCGGATCGATACGGTCGCGCCGACGTCATGGCGTCAAAGGCATCCGCGACCGCCAGGATGCGCCCCTCGAGCGGAATCTCCGCGCCTGAACGCCGCGTCGGGTAGCCCGCACCGTCCCAGCGCTCATGGTGGAACAACACGTACGGCAGCGCCGGAATCAGCGAGCGCACGCCTGAGATGAGCCACGCGCCCTCGACCGGATGGGCGCGGACCTGGGCGAGCTCGTCGGCGTCGAGGGCGCCGGGCTTCTGCAGCACCTCCGGGCGTACCGCGACCTTGCCAACATCGTGCAGCGCCGCGCCGAGCCGCAGGTCGTCGATGCGCTCGTCGTCCCAGCCGAGCCGTCTCGCGATCAGCTCCGCGTGCGCACCTACGCGCGCCGCATGCCCGCCAAGCGCCGGGTCACACACTCTCATCGCGGCCGAATACGCGTCGATTCCGGTCATGAGGAGTCCACGTTCACCCTGCGAGCGCCGATCCCTTCCCGGCCTGTGCGCGGCCGGACGCCCGATCGGCGGGTACCCGCGCCATCGGTTGGCGAGCTTCGCCTAGCATCAAGCCGATGCGTGTCGTGGTGCCCCGTGAGACGGCTCCCGGCGAGCGCCGCGTCGCGCTCGTCCCTGAGGTCGTGTCGAAACTCGTCGCCGGCGGCTTCGAGATCGCGGTGCAACCAGGCGCGGGTGAAGCTGCCGGGTTTTCCGACGATGCGTACGCGGAAGCCGGTGCACAGATCGTCGACGGCTACGACGGTGCGGCGGTCGTCGCTCGGGTCTCGCCGCCGAACGCCGAAGAAGTCGCGTCTCTGACGGACGGACAGGTGCTGATCGGCTTTCTCGCGCCGCTCACCGACGCCGAGGGAATCGCACGGCTACGAGACCGCGGGGTCGTCGCGTTCGCGATGGAGTCGATCCCGCGCATCACGAGGGCGCAGTCGATGGACGCGCTCTCTTCGCAGGCGACCGTCTCCGGCTACAAGGCTGTGCTGATCGCGGCGGATCGGGCGCCGAAGATGTTTCCGCTGCTGATGACCGCCGCCGGCACCGTTGCACCGGCCAAGGTGCTGATCCTCGGTGCGGGCGTCGCCGGCCTGCAGGCGATCGCAACTGCGCGCCGCCTTGGCGCTGTCGTCTCGTCCTTCGATGTCCGTCCTGCGGTGAAGGAGCAGGTCGAGAGCCTCGGCGCAGCATTCCTCGATCTCGGCATCCGCGGCGAAGAGACCGAGGGTGGCTACGCGAAGGAGCTGACGCCCGAGCAGCAAGCCGAGCAGCAGCGCGCTCTTGCGGAGCGGATCCCCGACTTCGACGTCGTCATCACGACAGCGTTGATCCCTGGACGACGTGCGCCGAAGCTGATTCCCACCTCATCGGTCGCCGCAATGCGCGCCGGCTCGGTGATCGTCGATCTGGCAGCGGAAGCCGGCGGCAACTGCGAGTCGACCGTGCCCGACGAGGAAGTCGTGCGGGAGGGCGTCACGATCGTCGGTCTGACGAATCTGCCGTCGCTCCTCGCGGCCGACGCGAGCAGGCTCTACTCGCGCAATGTCAGCGCCCTGCTCCAGCACCTCGCGCCAGGCGGCCAGCTGGCACTCGACTTCGACGACGAGATCACCGCCGGCGCCTGCGTATCGGGCGCACCGGCCGCGCCCGTCGTTGTGACAGATCGTCACAAGGACGTGGAGGCAGGACAATGACCGCCCGCGTCTTGGGGTTCCCGGCGATCCCGTTCCTTGTGACGATTCGTCACAAGGAATCGGAGGCCACGCCATGAGTCACCTGGGCCTCGTCATCGAGCTGACGATCCTGGCGCTCGCGATCTTCCTCGGAATCGAGGTGATCTCGAAGGTGCCGGCGATGTTGCATACGCCGCTGATGTCGGGCACGAACTTCGTCCACGGCATCGTCATCGTCGGCGCGATCGCGATTCTCGGCACCGCCGACGACGCACTGCTGAAGATCGTCGGCTTCGTCGCGATGGTGCTGGCCACGGCGAACGTCGTCGGCGGCTGGTTCGTCACCGACCGGATGCTCGAGATGTTTCGGCCGCGTCGCGAGCCGCCTCCCGCAGAGAAAGACCAGCCGAAGCCGTGATCTCGAACTCGAACATCATCGGACTGCTCTATCTCGCGACGATCGTCTGCTTCATCCTCGCGCTACGCTTCCTCTCGTCGCCGAGGCACGCGCGGCGCGGCAACTGGGTCGGCGGTGTCGGGATGCTGATCGCAATCGGCACGACGCTGGCGCTGAAAGGGATCGGCAACTGGGCGTTGATCGTCGTCGCCGGCGCGATCGGCGCGGCCGCGGGAGTCGTCGGCGCGCGCCGCGTGAAGATGACCGCGATGCCGCAGATGGTCGCCCTATTCAACGGGGTCGGCGGCGGCGCTGCCGCACTCGTCGCCCTGGCTGAGTTCCACAAGCTGGCGCCGGCACCGGGTCGGATCGGCAGCACCGAGGTCGTCTCGATCGTGCTCTCGGCGCTGATCGGCTCGATCTCGTTCGCCGGCTCGGCGATCGCGTTCGCGAAGCTGCAGGAGCTGATCGGCGGTCGCCCGATTGTCTTCAGTGGACAGAACATCGTGAACGGGCTGATCGTCGCCGGCGCCGCTGCATTCGGGATCGCCGCGATCGCGGGCGTCCAGGGCCAGTGGGTGATCGTCGCCCTGATCCTGCTCGCGCTCACGTTCGGCGTGATGTTCGTGCTGCCGATCGGAGGCGCGGACATGCCCGTCGTGATCTCATTGCTGAACGCGTTTACCGGCCTCGCCGCGTCGGCCACCGGCTTCGTGCTCTCGAACACGGTGCTGATCGTCTCCGGGATGTTGGTCGGCGCGAGCGGGACGCTGCTCACGCTGTTGATGGGCAAGGCCATGAACCGCTCGATCACGAATGTCCTCTTCAGCGCGTTCGGGCAGGTGCAGGCGGGGACGAGCACCGCACGCGTGGACGACGGCCGAACGACGCGCACGACGACGCCCGAGGACGTCGCCGTTCAGCTCTCCTATGCACGCAAGGTGGTAATCGTTCCCGGCTACGGGCTGGCCGTCGCACAGGCCCAGCACGACGTGCGCCAGCTGGCCGAGGTGCTCGAGTCGAAGGGCGTCGAAGTCCTCTACGCGATCCACCCCGTCGCCGGCCGCATGCCCGGCCACATGAACGTCCTGCTCGCCGAGGCGAACGTCCCGTACGACCAGCTGAAAGAGATGGACGAGATCAACTCCGAGTTCCCGCAAACCGACGTCGCGCTCGTGATCGGCGCGAACGACGTCGTCAACCCGGCCGCGCGCAACGACGCCGGGAGCCCGATCTACGGGATGCCGATCCTCGATGTCGACAAGGCGCAGAGCGTCGTCGTGATGAAGCGCTCGATGGCGCCGGGCTTCGCAGGCATCGACAACGACCTCTTCCTGGAGCAGCAGACGACGATGCTGTTCGGGAACGCCAAGGACTCGGTCGTGAAGCTGATCGCGGCGGTCAAGGCGCTGTAGCCAGAGACGCTAGGCGCCCCACCAGCCCTGCACCATCTCGGCGTCACTGGGGTCGGTGCCCGCGCCGAAGGCGATGTACTCGACACCCTCCGGCCCTGGCTCGACAGCCCTCATCGTGTCCTGGTCGATCCGGATCGCGTCCCATTCACCCAGCTCGACGATCTCGTCCTCGACCTTGATCCGTCCGGAGCCGCGGACCACGACGTACACCTCTTCCTGCCCCGAGTGCTTATGACCAAACGGGATACGGAATCCAGGCGCGAGCGTCATGAGGCTGATGCCGAGTGTCTCGCCGCCGAGGGCGGTACGGGCGAAACGAGCCTCGAGCTCTGAGGGCATTCCGAACTTCGGAGCCTGGTTCTCTACATCGCGGAGATTCGTTTTCGAGTATCTGCTCATCGTGCGGTTATGACCGCTCGAGCGGTGCCGGAAACATCGGCGCCTAGAGATCGTCTGGCAGCCAGCCCTCGTCGTACGCGATCCATCGCGATCTCGGCAGGCCGGCGTGGATGTTCGCGTACGCCTTTGCGAACTCCGTTGTCTCGCGCTCGACGCTCGCTCCGTATCGTGCGGCGGCTTCGCACACCACGTAGACGACACCGCCCCCGACCCCTCGTCCGCGCGCACCGACTGCCACCACGATCGCGCTCTGGTCGCTGCTCGTGACGATGATGTGCTCGGTTCCAGGAGGGCAGTGGAAGAAGTCCCAAGCCCTGAGCGTGCGCTCCTGCCCTTCCACGATCAACGTGCAAGAGCCGGCGAGCACCAGAAATCCCTCCTGCCCGTCCTCGCGGTGGTACATACCCATCGCCTCGCCCGGTTCCAGCACGCTGATATTGATCCCGAGCTGTGGAAACCGGCGTTTCCCTTCGAACGTGCAATACGAGCCCAGCGGCCCTTCGTCACGCCAGCGCGACTCTCGGGCGTTGACGACGAACCAGCCGTCACCGTCCGCGACGAGCCCGTTCTTGCTTATACGAAGAGGCGCTCCCGGAACCACGCATTCGAGTCTGACATACAAGGATCGCCCCGGCCGGGCACGAGACATCGGTCTCCGGCGCCAGCACTAGCCTCCGCTGGTGGCGCGGAGTAGGGTCGCGGCGATGTCGACTCGCCATGCCGTCGTCCTTACTCCCCGGCGGCGTGTTACCGGCCGCGCTGGCGTATGCAGCGCTGCTCGAGGTGCTCGGCGAGCGTGTGCACCCAGTCGTAAAGGATCTAGAGGTATACGCCGGGGATCGCCTGCCGCCGGACTTTGGTCTGGATGTGGAGGTGGACGGGATCCCGCGCGAAGCGATGCTCAGAGATTCGACATTTTCATCTCGTCGGCTACTCGGCCGGCGGCGCCTCGTCGCTGGCTTTCGCCGCCCTCCCCGGCGAACGGCTTCTCAGCCTGGCGCTTCTGGAACCGGCGTGGGCTGGTAACGAGCGGACGCGGGAGGAGGACGCGCTGATGCAGCACTTCTAGGCGCTCGAGTCCTTACCGAACGACGAGTCATGGCGGGGTTCATGCAGCTGCAACTAGCGCCTGGTGTCGAGCCACCGCCGCCCCGGGAGGGTCGGCCGCCGCCGTGGATGGCCAAGCGGCCAGCCGGTCTACGCGCCTTCCTCGAAGCGTTCGACAATGGCGATCTCGATGTCGAGCCACTGCGAGCGTTCGATCGACCGGTCTACTACGCGCTCGGCGGCCGCAGCAACTACGACTACTACGGCCGCATGGCGGAGCGGCTAGCGGCCATCTTTCTCGACTTCACCCTCGAGACGTTCCCTGAGCGCCACCACTTCGACCCGCCGCACCGGGTCGAGCCCGAGCGCCTGGCCGACTCGCTACTCGCGCTCTGGCAGCGGGCCGGATAGGCGGCGTTGCATCAACCCTCCCGGCTAGGCTCGCGGAACGGTGTCGCAGGGTTCCCCGATCATGGACGAGGTTGCGCTCCGCGCGCTGATCGGCGGCGAGCCCGCCGAATTGACACAGAGCAAGATCAGCGACCGCGTCAACGACCTCACGCGCCAGTTCATCGAGCGTTCGCCGTTCCTCTGCCTCGCGACCTCGGCGCCGGACGGCACCTGCGACGTCAGCCCACGCGGCGATCCGGCCGGATTCGTTCGGATCCTCGATGAGCGGCGGCTCCTGATTCCCGAGCGGCCGGGGAACCGGCTCGCGGACTCGCTCCGCAATATCCTCGCGAACCCGAACGTCGGGCTGTTGTTCTTCATCCCAGGGGTCGGCGACACGCTGCGCGTCAACGGGCGCGCGACGATCGTCGACGACGCCGATCTGCTCGGACGCTCGGTCGTCGAGGGGAAGACGCCGAAGCTCGGCCTCCTGATCGAGATCGACGAGGTCTTCACGCACTGTTCGAAGGCGTTCCTCCGCTCGCAGCTGTGGAATCCGGCGCTGCACATCGATCGCTCGGAGCTGCCGTCTTCGGGCGAGATCCTCCGCAGCCTGAACCCGAGCGTCGACGCCGACACGTACGATGAGGAGCGGGCCAAGCGCTACGAACGCCGCGAGGGCTTCTACTAACGGGGCATTCCCATCCTCCGGCCGACACCAATTGCCATCCTCCGGCCGACACCATATGGTCAGCGCGATGGGAGTCACACGACGCAGGTGGCGGGAACGGCGCTTCGTGCTGGTGTGCGCGGCGGTCGTCGCACTGTCCCTCGCGGTGCCGGTCGCGCTTGCCGACGCGACGTACCCGGAGTTCGACGTGTACGCGTACGACCAGACACTCGGCGGCACGACCGATCTCTCGCTCGAGTTCGCCTTCCTCCCCTCGCTCCCAGCGGCTGAGACAGCCGTCGTCACCGTTCCGAGTGGCTACACGGCGAACCTCGCGCAGACACCGGGGACGCAACTCGGCTACGCGGAGATCGATGCGATTCCGAGCGCCGGCGGGGCAACTGCAGTCTTCAAGGGGAACACGGTGGCCGTCGACCCGACGGCGTTCGCCGCGGACACAATTGTGCAGACGTGCGCGCCTGGTCCCCACACAGGGACGTGGCAACTCGTGCTCTCGGGACCCACCGGCGTCATCGTCCCGATCGCGGTCGACCAGGTCACCGACGGTTCCGCAAGCTACCGGCTCACGATCTGTCTCGACCCGATGCGAGCGGCCGGGATAAGGCCCACCGATCTGTACTTCTTCCTGCGCGAGGTGTTCCGGAACCCGACAACCACCGACACCTATTGGTGGCGCGCGCTCGTGACCCCACTCGACGCCGTCGGCATGCCCGCCCCGACCGCGGCGTACGAGCTGCATGCTGCGGAGCCGATCCCGGAAGGGCTGACGATCAAGTCGACGTACAGCAAGAGACGCCATCTCTTTGTCGCCTCAGGGCGCCTGCTTGCCGCAGGCGGCGGTCGCGCGGACACACGCATTCATCTCATGGCCGGCCCTACCCCGGAAAAGGCGCGGGAGATTGCCGTCGTGGTGACCGATCAGGCGGGTCGCTATGCCGTCCGGGCGGGCTACGTGAAACCACCCGTCTACATCTGGGCACACGTCAACACGTATCACTACCCGCCGTGCACTCAGACGTCGGCGGCACCGGGCGGTTGTGCGAGTCGGACGATCGACGGTACGGACTCGCCGACGACAAGGGTCGTCGTTCTGAAGAAGTAGCCAGGCCTCCAAGGTTTCCGCTGATGGCGTACTACTTCACGAGGGCTGACGTCGAGCGCGCCGTGTCGCCGGCCGAAGCGTACACAGCAGTTCGCGAGGCGTTCATCGCGTTCGCGCGCGGTGAGTGGACGATGCAGCCGAAGCTCTACGTGACGAACTACCCGGCCGGCGACTTCCGAGCGATGCCTGCGCTCGGCGGCGGACACGCATTGCTCAAGTGGGTGACGTCGTTTCCGGGCAACCCAGCACGCGGGCTGCCGACCGTGAGTGGGCTCGTGCTC
>JBBQPW010000033.1:0-13222 GCA_038216845.1 Gaiellales bacterium
GGGCAGCGAGGACGCGGCTTGTGACGCTGCTGGCTGATTGGCCGCGGGCGGTGCCTTCCCAGCCGAGGGTATCGACTGTCCAGCGGATCGTCGTGTAGCCGAGCGTATTCGCGATCCTGATTGTCCGTTTGTCGCGGGCACCGGCCCGAACGACAGGATCTCAACGGCAAACAGCTCACCATCGCCGTGAGGAGCTCGACGAAGATCACCCGCAACGGGCGGCCCGCGCTCCTGACCGACCTCGCCCCCGGGACCACTGTCGAGGTGCATGCGCGAGCAGCGGCCGGTCAGTACGTCGCGCGGCGAATCAGCTCGCAGAGCCCGTAATCCTCACCTGGTTGGCGACCGCCTGACCGTGGGGCTGTGTTGGCGGGGCCGCACGTCGAAGGCGGGCGGTGTGGGGGTCGGCTGGGCGCAGGGAGCTCGGCGGTGATCGCCCTCGACTCGTCACGGTCTAGACCGGTCGAGGACGGCAATATGCTGCGAGGGGTGGTGTCAGAGACGTCCGAACCACAACCAAACCCGGCCGAGCCACGTGAACAGTTGCTGGGCCGTCAGCTCTTCGGCTACAAGCGTGAACCGGTCGACGAGCTCCTCCGCGATACCGCGGCGGCCACCGAGTCGATCAAGGCCGAGAAGGTCGAGCTCGCCAAGCGGATCGTTCGCCTCGAAGCCGACCTCGCCCGCCGTCGAGAGTCTGAGCGCCTCCTACGCTCGACGCTGATCACGACCGAGCGAGCGGCCGATACGGTACTTGAGCGAGCCCGCACCGAGACCGAACAGGTACTCGCAGAGGCCGGCATCGAGGCACGACGGCTCGTTGTGGCGGCTCGTGCCGAGAAGGAGCGGCTCGACAGCCAGAGCAGTCATCGCGCCGCGCTGCTCCGCACAGCACAGACGATCCTCGAGACCGAACCCGGCGCAGCCTCGACGCCCGGCGGCGCCGAGACGCTCGACGAGGCACTCCGCGAGCAGGTCCAACGAAACCTCAACCGCGAGTAGTCGATCCCTGGTAAGGAACCGGCGTCAGACTCTGCCCTAATCGTCCGACCGTGATCGACCGCTGACAGCTGTCGGGGCGATCGCCGCATCCATCGGCTCACGCGCGTAATGCGCCGATACCCTCTCTCCAAAGCGCGTAGTTCGTTTCTAGGGACCGCGCCTACTAGCCGAGTGCGGCTGCGATCACCTTGGCAGCACGAGTTCCGGCGTGCCCATCCCAGAGCGAGATCGGTGTTGCTGTTGCTGTCGGAACTCGTTCCGACACCATCTCCGCGATCCGAGCGATCACGATAGTCAGATGCGCGCGCAAGCTGTCGGCGGAACCCGTCCTCGGACGGGTCGGATTCCATTCCGAGCTTCGCTGCGAGTCCGACGGCGTCGCGGAACGCAAGGCAGTAGAAGAACGCATCTTGCCCCTTAGCCTCCGCAATGCGACAGACTCATCTGCGAGCACGTCAGGTAGGTCGATCTCGAAAATTCGGAGGCCAATCCTTGCATCTCGGCGTTCGTTCTTCATACTTGGCTGCAATACGGCAACGGCGGCTGGTTTGGACGCCAGACCGTCGGGGAATCGACACCACAAGAACACAGTCGGAACGGAGGTGCTGCAATGACTCGGTTGACGTTGGGCCCGCTTCCTCCGATGCTGAGACGCTGCTCGGCGGCGGCGTGTCAGGTAGTCGTTTTCGGGGGAGGGCCTTGTGTGTCACATGACTCGATACCGATGCGCCCCCGGTGGTTGCGGCGGCACGAAGCCGTCCAGGTGGTCGAGTTGATCTCGCCGGGGCACCCCGCGCCATTGGCGTTGCCGCGCGCATCTGTTTGAAGGCCTGCTGGGTAGGGTGACGAGGTGGGGAGCAACGAGGATCACCGTCGCAGCGCGGTTGTGTTCGGCGCGCGCAATCTCGGCCGTGCCGTCATCGAGTTGCTGTGCCACGAAGGGTGGGCGGTGGCGGGCGTCGCGCGGTCGGATGCGACGCTCGACGGGGTGACGGCTGCGGGTGCGCTTGCGGTTCGCGGCGACGTCACGGATCAGGAGAGCGTGAGACAGGTGCTGGCTCAGGTCGCCGTAGCGCACGGTGGCGTCGACCTGGTAGTCAACGCCGCATCGGCGTACGGGGGCGATCGGAGCGGCCCGTTCGGTGGCGGCCCGATTGCGCAGGCTCGGCCCGAGGCGTTCGATGCGTGGGCGAGCGCGCCGGCCCGCTCGGCCTTCTCCTTCCTCTCGGCGGCAGGCGAGTTCCTGCTCGCGCAGGGAGCGCCCGCGACGGTCGTGCAGGTGACGGGCGGTTCGTCTCGGCGTGCTGCCAGCGGACGCGGCCTGTGGGCGGCCGGCGCCTTCGGTGTCAGGGCTATCACGCAGGCCGCCGCACTCGAGCTGCGCGAGCACGGTATCCACGTCGCCTTGCTCATCGTTGACGCGGGAATCGAGCCGTTCGCCGGGGCGGAGCCCGGCCGGGCGAACGATGCGCTCGCCGACCCGCGCGAGCTTGCCGCGGCGGTCCTCTTCCTCGCCGACCAGGGAGCGCGCGGCACGACCCACGAGCTTCAGGTGACCCCGCTGGGCGAGCGCTGGGTTCCCTAGCGCCTCGACGCCATCGGACGGCTCGGTGACGGTCGTAGTTCCGGACTCTGGTCGAGCGCGATGCGGTCGTCGCGCGGCGTGGGAACTGCCGGCGGGCCGCCCCTTGGGGGAGGGGGCATGCGCAAAGCCGGCCCGCCAGCAGATCTAATGGTGCCGGACCGGGACGACGGACCGGTTGACCGGCGCTGCGGCGGTCACTGCCGTGGTCGGGTAGCGGGCTAATCCGGGGGGAGTAGCCATTTGCCTCACGACGGCCCGATGCGACCTCGGTCGCGGTCGCCACCGGCCGCTACTCGCGAGCCGACCTTCACGACGCGGGTGCCCACTACGTCCTCGCCACACTCGAGGAGCCCTTCCCCGGTGCCATCGAGGCCGCGGTTTAAAGCCGCTCGCGACTCCGGATCAGTACTGGCCTCTCGAGCCGCCGTTCGTGCGTGCGCCAGAGCGGTATAGCGGATCTGTCTTAGAGTACCGCAACGTCGTGAATCCTTTTGAGCGGCGGTGGGTCTTACGAACTATGCCAGTCTGTCTCTCCGGGGTTCTGTGAGCCGTGAACTCGTGACGGCCTGCACCAGGAACTCCGGTGAAGCTTCTGGATGAGGAGAACGGCACTCTTGAGCCCGATTCCAGTCGCTCGGACGGACATCCGCCTGATTCCCGATGCGAGCCGGGTGATCACTAGGCTCTTCGTCCCCGGAGACCAGGTTTTTCCGGACGGGCGGTCGCGAATCGAGCTGATCGTCGACCGGATTCTGGCCATGCCCGACGACGAGTCGGTGTCGACGCTGGCGGCAGCCTACCGTGGCTTCGCCGATCGGCACGTCGACCTGAAGCGCACATTCGAGCGCCACTTCGACGCTGTGGCGCAGCGGGTCGGATTTTCCGGCCAGATCTCCCCCGAGTGTCGGCAGTTGATCGGCGCCTACTTCACGCACGAGTACGCGATCGAGTCAGCCGCGCTCGGTAACCCGTCGATCGTTCCGGCGCCGGATCAGTCCGCTCTCGATCCCGGGGAGCAACGCTTCATCACAAGCTTGCGCGCGGTCGGCGAGGGGCACGTCTCCTCGATCGAGTTCCGTTCCGGGGTGATCGACGCGAACCTGAACATCACGATTGACGAGCCGAGCGGCTATGCGGCGACCGGAACCCGCCACCCGCCGGTCTACGACAAGCATGTCTTCTCGGCGAAGCTCGAAGAGCTCGGGACGGCATCTGCAACCGCATTCTCGACCCTCTGCCACCCCACTTCTCGTGCGACCAGCTCGACGACGCGATCCTTGAGCTCGACCGGCAAGGGATCGACCGGTCGCTCTCCTGCCAGACCGTGCGGACGATCCGTGCGCTGGCAGCCTCGAATTACGAGCTCGTGTTCAACGAGGAACCGGAGCTCGCGGAGCGCGTGCTCTTCCCGGCCTCACCCAACGAGAGCCACGGCATGGAGGACGCGCGTTTCGTCCGTTTCACCGACGACGACGGCTCCGTCCGCTACTACGCGACCTACACAGCCTACGACGGCTTCCAGATCCTGCCGCAGCTGATCGAGACGCAGGACTCCGTCTCATTCCGGATCGCAACGCTCAACGGGCAGTGCGCCCACAACAAGGGCATCGCGCTGTTCCCCCGCCTGATCGACAGTCGCTACGCGGCCCTCTGTCGCCACGACAACGAGAACAACTACCTCATGCTCTCGGACGAGGTGCGCGTCTGGCACAACACGGAGAAGATCCAGATCCCTTGCCGTCCCTGGGAGCTCGTGCAGATTGGCAACTGCGGATCCCCGCTCGAGACCGAGGCCGGCTGGCTCGTGATCACACACGGCGTTGGCCCGCTGCGGCAATACGCCCTCGGAGCGATCCTCCTCGCCACCGAGGATCCCTGCCGGGTCATCGGCCACCTGGCAGAGCCGCTGCTGCTGCCGGCGGAAGACGAACGGGACGGGTACGTCCCCAATGTGGTCTACTCGTGCGGCAGCATGATCCACGCCGGCCATCTCCTTTTGCCCTACGGGTTCTCGGACGTCGGAGCACGGTTCGCCACGGTCGCTCTCGATGACCTGCTCGGACGACTCATCGACGCGTAGCCCTGCGGGCTGAGTGTCAGGGTCTTGGTCGGTTCGGCCGAAATCGTCTTCGAGGCGGACGATGTCGTCCTCAGCGAAGTAGTCGCCGAGTTGGACTTCGATGAAAATGAGGGCGGTTGATGAGCCGGGGTTGGCGATGCGGTGGGCTGCGCCCAGGGGTACATCGACGGCTGTTCCGGGGAGGACGTCGAACTCGCGGCCGTCGACACGAGACGACACGAACAACATTCGCCGTGAACGCCAACCCACGAACAGCGCAACACCCGAGAATAGAGAACCGTACTGAACGATACTGAACGACACTAAGGCCGAAGTGGCGGAACTGGTAGACGCGCCGGACTCAAAATCCGGTTCCCCTCGGGGAGTGTGGGTTCGATTCCCACCTTCGGCACTCGAAGCTCAGAGAGCTCCCGAGCAGTCGGTTAGCATGAATCGGTGAGCCGGCCGGCAGATCTCTCTGCCTCGTCCCAGCTGGACGGGCGAGTCGCGGTGGTCATAGGTGGCACCGGCGTGCTGTGCAGTCGCATGGCTGGCACGCTCGCTGAAGCAGGGGCGCGAACCGTGATCGTCGGGCGCGATCGGATGAAGGCCGGCACTGTTCTCGACCGTCTAGGCGGAGCCGGGTGCGACGTTGTGTTCGAGCCGTGCGACGCTGTCGAGCGCGCCGAGCTGCGCGACCTCGTGGCGCGTGTGCTGCGGTCGCACGGCCGGATCGACGTCCTGGTGAACGGCGCCGGCGCCAATTCGGCAACACCGTTCCTGGAGATCTCCGACGACGAGATGGAGCGGGTGATCGCGGTCAACCAGCTCTCCGTCATGCGCTCCTGCCAGGAGTTCGGACGGTACTTCGTCGAGCGGGCGTCGTCGTCGGGCGACGGGGCGAGCATCATCAACGTCGGAAGCGTGGCTGGTCTCACGCCGCTGTCTCGGGTGTTCACCTACTCGATGACCAAGGCGGCTGTGCACAACCTGACAAAGAACCTGGCCAGGGAGTGGGGGCCGCTCGGGATCCGCTGCAACGTCCTCGTGCCGGGGTTCTTCCCGGCGGAGCAGAACCGCACGATCCTGGATTCCGAGCGGGTCGCGGCGATCGTCGGGCACACGCCGCTGGCGCGCTTCGGAGACGTCGACGACCTCAGCGGAGCGACGTTGCTGTTGGCCGGCGACGCCGGACGGTTCATCACCGGTACCGAGCTCGTCGTCGACGGCGGCTTCGGCACGATGTCGATCTGAAGGGACGATCTGAAGGGACGATCTGAAGGGACGGGGGTATAGCCTCCCGGCGTGCTCGTTCTGGGGAACCTCTCGTACCTGATTCATTGGCCGACGCACGACGGCTACAACTTCGTTAGCGGCCCGCTCGCCGATCTCACGTTGATCACGGCCTTCGCGAGCACACTGATTCTCTGGTTGCGCAGGCACAACTGCCATGTCCACCGTTGCTGGCGGCTGTAATGGCATCCACATCCCGATCACGGGCACCCGGTTTGCAAGGTGCATCACCCGGATGGGCACAAGGTCACGGCCTAGACACCGACTAAAGTCGAATGCTAGTGTCGCGCAGTTGTGGCTCGCTTCGACCTGCCGAATGCCGCCCCTGAGCCGCTGCGGGTCGTGCAGCTCTTCGTCAACACGGCGTCTGTCGTCGAGCATCGCGTCGAGTGGCTGCCGGCCCCGGGCGCGCTCGCGACGTGGCTCGCCGAGCACGACCCGCAGGTAGCCGGCGAGCCGTCGGCGGACGACCTTGCTCACGCGCTCGCGCTTCGCGAGGCACTGCGCGCGCTGCTTCGTCACGACAAGACGGCTGAGGAGACGACCGCTGCGATCGCCGTCGTGAACGAGGCGGCGGAGCGCGCCGGACTAGCTCTCGCGTTGAACGCGACTGGGGATCTTGGCCTCGAGGTTCGCGGCGCCGGTGTCGACGGCGCGCTCGGGCGGATCATCGCGGTCGCCTACGGCGCGATGCTCGACGGGAGCTGGGCGCGCCTGAAGGTGTGCCGGAAGTGCTGCTGGGCATTCTACGACCCGTCGAAGAACCGCTCGGGAACGTGGTGCTCGATGCAGATCTGCGGGAACCGCGCGAAGACCCGCGCGTACCGTCAGCGCAAGGCGGGTCGGACGTGAGTCGAGCTCGAGCCCCGCTCGTCGTCGCGGCCGCCAGGATTCGGGCGCACCTCGGCCGTTCGCTGCTCGTCGTGCTTGGGGTGGCGGCGACGACGGCGATGCTCCTCGGCGTCGTCGGTGGCAGCCTGGTGGCGCGGGATCGTGCGGTGGCGCGCTCGCTCGGCGTGCTGCCGGCGGCCGATCGGAGCTTCCGCGTCGACGCATTCGGCCTGCCGGCCGGCGAGTCGTACGCCGCCGCCGACACCCAAGCGAGCAGCGCGCTCCGTTTGCTCGCCCCGGGAACGCCCGTGCGCGGGACCTTCTTCCGGGAGCTGCGCATCGATCGCGAGCTCACACAACTCGCCGGTCTCGACGATCTCGCCGGATTCGTGCGACTTCGCGGCGGTCGGCTCCCGCAGAGCTGCACCCCTGCGCGGTGCGAGGTGCTCCAGATCGGTGCCGCAGGTAGGGGGCGGCTGGACGAGGGTGATATTCACCTCGTTCGGGTAGGCGTCGCCGACCTGCCGGAGCGCGCGATCTTCGGCAGCTCGCTCGGAACGCTCCAGATCGGCGGCGACGCGCCGGTGCTGCTGCTCGCCGCCGGCGGCCATGCCTTCGACACGCTGCCCGCGTTCGACGGCATCTTCCGCACCTACAGCTGGACGGTTCCGGTCGAGCCGAACCGTCTGCACGTTTGGGACATCGCCCGCGTGCTTGAACGCGAGACGCTGGCCCAGGGCGATCTGGCGCGGACGGGAGACCTGTTCCGCCTCAGTGGGCCGGACCAGGCGTTGCTCGATGCCCGCGCGAGTGGGCGCGCCTCCGCGCAGCGGCTTGCGCTCGTCGGCGGGGAGGCGAGCACGCTGCTGCTCGGGTTCGCGATCGTCGTCGCGGTCGGCATGCGGCGTGGGCTGGCCAACGAGCGGCGGCGGTTGCGACAGCGCGGCGCCTCGAGGTGGCAGACGTTCCTCGCCGCGGCCGGCGAGATCGCCGGGCTGACGCTGATCGGGACGCTGGTCGGTGTCTGCAGCGGCGTTGTCGCCGTCTGTCTCGTTTCGCGTGGCGCGGGGCTTCCGGTGGGCGGCGTCCTGTCGCATTCGCTGCGCTCCTGGGCGGTGACCGGTCTCGTGGTGGGGGCTTGGCTGGTGTCGACCGGCGTCCTGATCGCTGCGGCGGCCACGCGTGAGGAGGAGGGGCCGTCGCGCCGGCTCGGGCTCCTCGACGTTGCCGCGTTGGGAGCGTTGGGAGCGGTGGTGCTCGGGCTCACCCGCGGCGGGCTCGACTCGACCACTGTCTCGTCCGGCGGTACGCGTGTGTTGCTGCTTCTGCTGCCGGGATTGATCTGCTTCGTCGCCGCCGTTGCTGTGGCTCGCCTTCTGCAGCCGCTGATGCGCCTCGGCGAACGTGTGGCGCGGAGAAGCGACGCGCTCGTGCCCCGGTTGGCGCTGCTCGCACTTTCGCGGTCTCCGGCGCGCACCAAGGCCACGGCGGCGTTTCTCGTTGTGGGCTTCGGCCTCGCGCTCTTCGCCGCCAGCTGGCGCGCGACACTCGAGCGCGGTGCCAGCGATCAGGCCGCGTTCCAGGTACCCGCCGACGTGACGTTGACCGAGGGCACACAGCTCGTCCAGCCACTCGATATCGCACCGACCGGCGGCTACGAGCGGCTGGCGCCGAGCGTCAAGGCGTTTCCCGTCGTGCGACGCCTGGCCGACGTCGCGGGCGAGGGGGCGAGCGTGTCGAGCCCGACGCTGCTCGGCCTCCCCGCAGCCGCGGTCGGGTCGCTGCACTGGCGCTCGGATTTCTCCTCCGTGTCACAGGACGAGCTCGCGCAGCGTCTTGGGAAGGATGGCCCGGCAGCTCTGCGTGGTGTCGCGATCCCGGCGAGCGCCGGCCCTCGTGACGCGACGTTGCGGGTGGTCCTTCGAGGCGATCCGGTGCAGCTCGACCTCGTCACGCTCGATCGGCTCGGGCGGCTGGACATCGTCACGCTCGGCGAGCACACCCCGGGGACCCGGCGCCTTAGCGCGCGGCTCGCTCCCGGGGTGACGCAGATCGTCGCGCTGGAGATCTCGCTCGGATCGAGCACGCTGCTCGGGTTCACGCATCGCGGTGCGGAGAGCGAGGTGGCATCGGTGCCAGGTGGGTCGGCGCAGCTCGGCTCGCTGACCGTCGGCGGTCGGGCTGTGACGGACTGGCGTGGGTTCGTCGGCCGGCACGGCTTGCAGGTCAGGTCCGCCGGTGCGGTTCGCGTCGCCTACGCCTTCACCGAGGGGCAGACGATGGTGCTGCGACGTCCTCAGTCGACTGACGCTCGGCCGCTGCGCGTCATCGCGAGCCCGGATGTCGCGCGCTCCGCCGGCCCGGACGGCTCGCTCGTGCTCGACGTCCAGGGCACTCGCGTGCCGGCGACGGTCGTCGCAGTCGCCGAGCGCTTTCCAGCGTCGGAGGAACAAGGCGAAGGATTCATCGTCGCCGACGAGTCGCGGCTGCGAACGGCGCTCGACGCCGACGTCCCGCGATCGGGCACACCGACGGAGGTCTGGCTGTCCACACACGATCCGGCCCGCCTCGACGCTGCACTCGCCCGCCCGCCGTTCGATTCCCTCGACCGAGCCTCGCGCATCGAGATCGAACGTGGGCTCGTCTCGGATCCGCTCGCACGCGGGATCACGATCGCCCTCGGCGTTGCCGCGGTGCTCGCGCTCGCGCTGGCGTTGCTCGGGCTCTGGATCGCGCTCGTCAGCGAGCTGCGCGACGAACGTGGCGAGCTGTTCGACCTCGAGGCGCAGGGCGTGTCGCCGCGCACCCTTCGACGTCAGCTGCGCGCCCGCGCGGCACTCTTGCTCGGCTTCGCGCTCGTCGCCGGGACGGTTCTCGGCTGGGTGCTCTCCCGGCTCGTTGTGGCTGTCGTCAAATCGTCCGCCGGAACCGCGCCCGCCGATCCACCGTTGCAGCTCCAACTCGGCTGGGGCCTGGCGCTGGGCGCGGTAGGAGTGCTGATCGTGGCAGCTGCTGTTGCCGTCGAGCTGACGACGCGCCGTGCGTTCTCCGGCGCCGCGCCCGAGCGATCGTCGTGGAGCCTCGAATGACGGTTGCGATCGACATCGAGGAGGTGTTCGTCCTGCACCGCTCCGGCAGCCGCGGGATCGCCGCGCTGCAGGGGCTGACGCTGCAGGTCGCCGAGGGCGAGATCGTGGTCGTCGCGGGTCCGAGCGGCTCGGGGAAGACGAGCCTCCTCCGCCTTCTCGCTGCGATGGACGCGCCGGCGGCCGGCCGCGTCTCCGTGCACGGCACCGACCTCGGGCTGCTCACGGCGCAGGACGCGGACGCGTACCGTGCGACGACGCTCGGCATCCTCGACCAGCACTACGCGCGGTCGCTGTCTCCCGACCTGACCTGCGTGCAGTCCGTTGCGCTCCAGCTCGACCTCGCCGGCTCTGATCCGACCTCGAACCGCGAGATCGCGCTCGAGCTCCTTGAGCGGGTCGGGCTCGCCGACCGAGCGGAGTCGCTGCCGGGCGCCTTGTCGGGCGGTGAGCAGCAACGCGTCGCCGTCTGTGCGGCGCTCGTGCACCGGCCGCGGCTGCTGCTCGCCGACGAGCCTGCCGGTGAGCTCGACGAGGAAAGCGCCGAGATCGTCTACGGCCTCCTCGGTGGCCTCGTGCGTGACACCGGCGCCACAGCCGTGGTCGTCAGCCACGACCCGACTGCTGAGTCGATTGCCACTCGGCTAGTCAGAGTCCGCGATGGGCGGGTGGTCGAGGAGTCGACGCCAGGGTCGCCGTCGGAGCTCGTCGTCGGCCGCGGCGGCTGGGTCCGCATTCCGGAGCCGCTGCTACGCGATCTCGGTGCGCCGGGACGCCTCATGGCAACGCCCGGAACACGTTCGGTCGTGCTTCGTGGCCGGGGCGCGGGCGCGACGACGGCGCCGAGCGAGCCGGTGGTCGCGCACACGCCCGAGATGAGCGAGCCCGTAGCCGAGGTGCGTGGGATCGCGAAGCGATTCGGCGATCGCACAGTCCTGTCCGATTTCGACTTCGCTGCGGCCCGCGGCTGCTTCAGCGCACTCGTCGGACGATCCGGAAGCGGGAAGACGACGGTGCTGCACATCCTTGCCGGGCTCGAGCTGCCGGACGCAGGAGAGGTACTGCTCGCCGGCGAGCCTCTGGCCGGATCGACGCGGGACGAGCTCGCCGAGCTGCGCCGCCGCCACGTTGCGCTCGTCACGCAGGAGCCCGGCCTCGTTCCGTATCTGAGCGCGTTCGAGAACGTCGAGCTCGGTCTACGGCTGCGGCGAGCCGGCGGCGACGTCGCCGACCACGCGACACGCGCGCTGTGCGACGTCGGCTTGAGCGACCGTCTGCACACGGCTGCAGCGCGTCTATCGGCAGGAGAGAGGCAGCGGGTTGCGATCGCCCGAGCTCTCGCGGCGGACGTCTCGCTCCTTCTCGTGGACGAGCCCACAGCCCGGCTGGACGAGGTAAACGGGCGCGCCGTCGGGCGCTTGCTCGCCGGAGCTGCGCACGATCGCGGACTCGCCGTGGTGGCGGCAACCCACGATCCTGTGCTCGTCGAACTCGCGGACGCGGTTGTCCAACTTCGGTCTGGATAGTGCGTCCAACTTCGGGCCGGCACGAGGGAGGTTGCTCTTGACCTCGCGAAACCGGATACTTCTGCCCTGCATCGTGATGCAACCAAGGAGGGAAGTGTGAGAAAGCGAATCCGTTTCGGGATTCCGCTCGTCGTGATCGTTTTGACGGCGCTAATCGTAGCCGGTGTCGCAACCGCGACATCGAAGCAGTCGCATAGCGCGTCGGTCCTGCCGACGTCGTCCTGCGCGAAGCTGCAGTACGGCGGCTCGGGCAAGCCGCAATACATCATCGCGTCCGATCTGCCGCTACAGGGCTCGAGCCGCGCGCAGACGGTCGAGATGACAAAGGCGATCGCCTACACGTTCAAGAAGGCGGGCTACAAGGCCGGCAAGTACACCGTCGGCTACCAGTCCTGTGACGACTCGACCGCGCAGGCAGGCAAGTGGGATCCGGCCAAGTGCGCGGCGAACGCCGGCAACTACGTCCGTGACAAGTCGGTCGTCGGCGTCATCGGCACCTTCAACTCGGGTTGTGCCGAGATCGAGGTGCCGATCGCGAACCGCGCGTCGCTCGGCTATGCCAGCCCGGCGAACACGTACGACGGCCTGACCCAGGTGCAGCCTGGCGTCACCGCTGCCGGGGAGCCCGGCAAGTACTACCCGACTGGCAAGCGCAACTACGTCCGCGTGGTCGCTGCCGACATCAACCAGGGCACGGCCGACGCGCTTCTGCTCAAGCAGAAAAAGATCACGTCGGTCTACATCCTGAACGACAAGGAGGCCTACGGCCTCGGTATCGCCAATGACATGCGCAACGGCTCCAAGAAGAACGGCTTGAAGATCGCGGGCTTCGCCGCCTGGGATCCGAAGGCTGCGAGCTACCAGGATCTCGCGACGAAGATCCAGAGCTCGGGTGCCAAGGCCGTGTTCCTCGGCGGCCTCGAGTGCGACAACGGTGGCAAGTTGATCAAGGATCTGCGTGCCGGTCTCGGCGCGAACGTCGTGATCATCGCACCGGACGGCTTCAGCTCCTTCAAGGACACGGTCGCGCACGCGGGCGACGCGTCCGAGGGGATGTTCATCTCGATCGCCGGTGAGCCGTACTCGAAGCTCGGCAAGAGCGGCAAGGCGTTCGCCGCGGGCTTCGGCAAGTCGATCGGCCTGAAGGCGAAGGACGTCAACCCGTACTCGAACTACGGCGCGACGGCGGCACTCACCATGCTGAAGGCGGTTTCGGCATCCGATGGCACGCGTGCCTCGGTGACGGCGAACCTGTTCAAGACCTCGTTCGCCGACAGCCCCGTGGGTCCGTTCAAGCTCAACAAGAACGGTGACACGAACGCCGCCCCGATCAGCTTCTACGCGATCAAGGGTGGTCAGGCCGTCTTCTCGACGGTGATCAACCCGGCCAAGTAGTTGCTGACGACTCAATGACCGAAGCTGCCGGAGGAGGAGATCTCCTGCTCTCCTCCTCCGGCGTTCGGCCACCGCAGACACCGTGACCAGCGCCGAGACCACCGAGACGATCATCCAGGCCCGCAGGCGCGCCATCGGCATCGCCCCGATGTTCGGGTTCGCTCTCGTCGGGGTGCTGGTCGTGTGGCTGGCGGTCAACTTCGAGAAGTCGCCGACGCTGTTCATCAAGGCATTCCTGATCGGGCTCACGAACGGCTCTGTGTACGCGCTCGTCGCGCTCGGCTACACGCTCGTCTACGGCATTCTCGAGCTGATCAACTTCGCGCACGGCGACGTGTTCATGCTCGGCGGCATGATGTCCGCGACGTTCCTGATCCAGGTGTTCCACCTCGACTCCGGCGCGAGCGCCGGGTCGCTGTGGCCGGCGCTCTTCGCGTCGCTGGCC
>JBBQPW010000034.1:0-13170 GCA_038216845.1 Gaiellales bacterium
GTGTAGCGCAGGGGCTCGACCCATTCGCTGCGATGCGCCGCCAGATCTTCTTCGGACAGCCAACAGGCTGACGCGATCGCGTCGGCGATCCTTCCGGCGTAAAACGCGTCAGGCCCGTCGGTCGCGATCGCACGCAATGTCGCGGCAAGGTCGGGAAGGTCGTAGTGCCCGCCGAGACCGGGCGCCGGCCACGGGGGGTGCTCGGACTGCGCCCACTTGTCGGCGATGCGTGCCGTGCACGCGAGCCCTCGCTCTGCGAGATCCGCGGCAGGCTCGACAGCCGCGTCGAGGCCAAGCCGTCCGAACCGTTCGGCGAGATCCGCCCATGCGCGTACCGCGCCCGGAACCGTCACGGACCGAGGTCCGAATTCGTCGACCCGCACGTCGTCGATCACCGCGGGCGAGCGCCCCGACCCGTTCAGACCGTGCAACTCGCCGTTATGCCAGACGATCGCGAATGCATCGCCGCCCGGACCGTTGTCGGTTGGCTCGGCGACGGTGAGCACTGCGGCGGCAGCAAGAGCCGCGTCGACAGCGTTACCCCCGCGACGCAGAGCGCGCAGACCGGCCTGGGTCGCCGCCGGATGGCTGGTCGCCACCATCGCCTCGCCCGCGACTGCAGGCATCCTCTGCCATCCGCTCGTCGACACGTCGCGAGCATCGCACGATACGGTTCGCCGATGCACCCGTTCGATGTCGACGCAACCCGCCGGAAGCTAAGCAAGCAAGGCGGCGGCTACGAGGTCGTCCACACCTCACCTGGGCTCGAGATCGGCGTCTACGTCCTCGTCGCACCGGAGCCGGACCGCCAGCAGCCGCACGAGGAGGACGAGGTCTACGTCGTGCTCGAAGGCAGCGGCGTGCTCGAGGTCGAGGGCGTCCAGACTCCTCTGGAGGGAGGCGGCGCGCTTTTCGTCCCCGCAGGCGCCGAGCATCGCTTCACGGCGTACGAGCAGCTCGCGCTGCTTGTGGTCTTCAACGGCCCCCACTCCGGCGCCTGACCGGCGCTGCGTCGGGCGGGACGCCAGTAGAGCGCTCAGGAAGGCTGATTGGGGAAGATGCTCCGATGTCACCGGGCCTGGTTCTTCTCGCGAATCTTGCTACCGGGGTGGTACTGGTTGCGATCGCGATACGTTCTCGCCTCGCCCGCTCCCTTTCACCCCGCTGCGCGGTCCTCGCTGTCCTCCCGCTCCTCAACGCTTCTTTGCTCAGCGCCTACGTGTTTGGCGACGACAGCTACCGGCACAACGGCATCAGCCGCTGGGACGCGTACACCTCGCCGGGTGGGGCACTCGGCTCTATGTTTCGTGCTTTCCGTAGCGCTCATGGCCCTGTGCGCCGCTGCATTGGCTTACGCTGGTCTTGTGGGTAGCGAGAGACTGTTCCGGGCGACAGCGCTCGCTGGTGGGCTGACGTCCCTCACCCTAATCACGGTAGCGCTCATCGGGTTCAACTCGAACTGACGGTGTCGAACCGGATGGACGACCGAGCTCAGACGACGCTCCTGAATACCCGAGCAAGCGACCTTCTTCCGGCCGGTGCGATCATCCAACGTACAATGGCTCAACCGATTCCAGCTCCTGAGGATGTGCTCGCGCTCCTGTACGAGGCGCCGCGCCGACAGAGGACGCTGATGGTCGGAATCGACGGGCGGGGTGGGTCAGGCAAGAGCACGCTCGCACGGACGCTCGAAAGGACTGATCCGGATATCGCCGTCGTGGAATTCGACGACTTCTATCGTCCTTCGTCCGCGCGGGACACGAGAGCTACTGAGGGCGACACAGAGATAGGTGGAAACTTCGACTGGCGCCGCCTACGAAATCAGGTGCTCGCGCCTCTCTCTCGCGATGCGGGTGGTAGGTATCAGCGCTACGACTGGGTGACGGACGAGCTTGCGGACTGGCACCTCGTGCCCGTCGGCGGGATCGTGGTCATCGAAGGCAACTACTGCACGCGGCGTGAAGTCTCGAGCTTCTACGACTTCACGATCTGGATCGAAGCCCCGTACGACGTGCGCCTTCAACGTGGTCTGGAACGTGGCGGAGAAGACACACGGGAACGCTGGCTCACCGAATGGATGCCCGAGGAGGACCGCTACGTCGAGTCGGAGGACCCTGCGGGGCGAGTCGATCTCGTGCTCGACGGGAGCGGCTAGAGCGGACGTCCCGAGGGAATCGGAATGCGCCCGCGTAGGATCGTGAGGTGACGCTTGACGCTGAGGTCGTCGTCGTGGGCGGCGGGATTACGGGAATCGCTACGCTGCAGGCGCTTGCACGCTCCGGTCACGACGCGGTGCTTCTCGAACAGTTCGCGCTCGGTCACGAACGTGGCTCGAGCCACGGTGCTTCTCGCATCTTCCGGTTCGCCTACCCGGAAGCGCAGTATGTCAGGCTCGCGCAACGGGCTCGTCAGGGATGGCGGCAACTCGAGGCGCAGACCGGCGAGCAGCTCATCTCGCGCACGGGCTCGCTCGACATCGGCGAGACCGCCCTCGAGGTTGCCGCAGCACTCGCCGAGTGCGATGTTCCCTACGAGATCCTCGATGGCCGGGCCGCTGCGGCTCGCTGGCCGATCTCACTCGATCCTGACGAGCCGGCCCTGTTCCAGCCGGACGGCGGGACGTTGCGAGCGGATCGCGCTATCGCTGCACTCCTCGCCGGAGCGCAGACGGCCGGCGGGAAGGTCGTCGACCGCACGTCCGTCAACCGCCTCAGCGCGCGCGCCGACGGCATCACGATCGAGACGTCGGCGGGAGCGCTCAGCGCACTCGTAGCGGTGGTCGCCGCGGGAGCTTGGGGTCGAAGTCTCCTCGAGCCGCTAGGAATCGACCTCGAGACGACGGCCACTCGTGAGACGGTCTCGTACTTCGACCACGAGCACAGCGACGAGCTTCCGACGGTGATCGACTACGCGC
The DNA here is from genome assembly GCA_038216845.1 of Gaiellales bacterium. Classification (GTDB taxonomy): domain Bacteria; phylum Actinomycetota; class Thermoleophilia; order Gaiellales; family Gaiellaceae; genus Gaiella. The sequence continues at coordinate 2,915 of JBBQPW010000034.1, forward strand.
TGCTCCCGGCGAGCCACGACGACGGGAACGGCAGGGCGTCCTACGCGGTGTGGGCGCCCGGCATCGGGCTCAAGGCGGGTCTGCATAGAGGCGGGCCACCCACCGATCCCGACCTGCCCGGCGAGGTCGACGAGGCACTGGTGGCATGGACGACCGAGTGGGTGTCGCGCCGGTACCCGCGCGCGACACCGAACCCACTTTTGAGCGAGACCTGCATCTACACGAACACCGTCGACCAGGACTTCGTGGTCGAGCGACACGGGCGCGTGGTGGTCGCATCCGCGTGTAGCGGCCACGGGTTCAAGTTCGCGCCCGCGCTTGCCGGCACGATCGCAAAGCTCGTCGCCGAAGTCCTGTAGGCAGACTCCGTCGATGCCTCCCAAACAACGCCCCAACCGTGTCGCGGCGCCCAACGCCCGTCGGCGCCCGAGCACGCCTCTGCTTCTCGGTCTGGTAGTGGCCGCGATAGCCGTGACCGCCGTCGCGATCACGCTGAGTCTGACGCTCGGCGGCGGGCACCGGGCGCCGGTGGTGCCGACAAGCGAGAGCATCGTCGCCGGGATCGCACAGCACGGGCTTGTGCTCGGCAACCCGAAGGCGAGAGTCACCCTGACCGAGTACATCGACACGTCGTGCCCGATCTGCAAGGAGTACGCACGGACGACGTTCCCGTCCATCGTCAAGACATACGTCCGCACGGGCAAGGTGAAGATCGAGGCGCAGCCGCTTGGAATTGTCGGCCCGTCCTCGGAACGCGGGCGCCAACTTCTGCTCGCTGCTGCACGGCAGGGCAGGGCATGGAACCTCGCTGAAGTCGTCTACGCCAACCAGGGTAACGAGACAACGGCCTGGCTCACGGACGCTGTCACGAAGGAGCTCGCGGATCAGGTCGCCGGGCTCGACCTCAACACGCTCCTTGCGGACAGCACGAGCGCGGAAACCCATGCGCGGGCCGCAAGGATCGACGCTCAAGCTCAGGCCGATGGCGTCACCGGAACGCCTGCGTTCGTCCTGACAACGGCGGACGGCCAGCGCCACCTGCTCGGAGCCGGGAACCCCGGTTACGCAGCGTTCGCAGACGTGCTCGACCGCGCGCTGAGCGCGTGAGCGACCGGAGACTGCGTCTCGCCATCGCGTCCGTCGCAGTTGCGGGTGTCGGCGTTTCCGCGTATCTCACCTGGGTTCACTACCGCCCGGGCGCGCTCGTCTGTACGGCAGGCGGCGGTTGCGAGACCGTCCAGCAGTCGCACTACGCGGTGCTGCTCGGCATTCCGATCGCTGTCCTCGGCCTCAGCGTGTGGGTCGCCGTGCTCGGCCTCGCGGTGTGGGAAACAGAGCTTGCGCGTGCGCTCGTGGTGGCGATCGCGGTTTCGGCGCTCGGCTTCGCCGCGTACCTCGTGATCCTGCAGCTGACCGTCATCCACGCCGTCTGCGTGTGGTGCATGGTGAACGATGTCGCGCTCGTGCCCACACTCGCTCTGCTGGCCGGCTACCGAACCCTGCGGACGAGCGACTAGGTCATAGGAACCTGAACGAGGAGCTTCGACTGCACGCGGTCGAGGATCTCCGTCAGGGTGTCGCCGGTCGCCGTGATGCCGTGGTTGCGGAGGCCGATCACAGCATGGGCGGGATCCGCCTCCTTTGCGATCAGCTCGGCAACCGACTCAGCGAGCTCCTGCGTGCCGCAGGGGTAGTTCACGTCCGTTGCGGGGATGCCGTCCATCCAGGCGTGGACGTGCAGGATCGCACCGACGTCCGGATGCGCCTGGTAGATCATCCAGTGCTCGATTGCATCGACCGACACGCGACGTGGCTCGATGCCCGGGGGAACGCTGAGGAGGATCTTCGCGTTCGGCTCGTCGTAGCCGACGACGAGCAGGATGTCGCGACCCGGGATCTCGAGATCGGTCTTGTCGACGCCGCTCGCGCTCATCCAAAAGCGGGTCGCATCCTTGCGTGCGGAGAGGTTGCCGTACGAAAGGCCGCCGACCGAGTACAGGCGCATCACATGGCGGAGGTCGCGCTCGTTGAGGAACTCGTGGATCGGGAACGGCGCCGGCAGGAGGTCGAGCTCACCCATGCGCTTGCCCGCGGCGCCGATGTCGGCCGTGACCTCGTCGCCGTCCCAGAGCTCGGGCTCGAGGTCGGGCAGCCACTCGTTGTCGATCACGAGCTTCGACGTGGCGAGCGGCGCGAGTCGCTCGTAGATCTCCTGCGGATCGTCGGAGACCTTGTACGTTCCGCGCTCCATGGTCGTAAACCACACCCCCTCGCCCGGGACGCGGAGCAGAACGACGTTCGCGAGCGTCCGGACGAGCATCGGGTAGCTCGCCTTCAGGACATCCTCGGGAACAGCGTCGAGCTCGTAGAAACTGGCGGAGTACGTGCCGCGCGACTTGCGCCGGAACGCCTTCGGGTTCTCGAAGTCGGTGAGGTTGAGGACGAAGTCGGCGTCGTCGACAGAGTCGACCCGGTCGAAGCCGGCGACCTCGAACCGCTTCGCGATCGTCTCGACGAACTCGTCGAGCGCCGACGATGTCGCGGCTCCGGCTACGGCGTAACGGCGCACGTCCGCATTCTAGTGGGTCGTCTGAGACCCGCTCGCGATAGCAGCTATTTGACCGTGAACGCCGAGTACTGCCCGATCTGGTAATGGCTGGCGACGTTGCAGAGAAGCACGTACTTGCCCGGTTTCAGCGTGAGTGTGAGCGTTCCGCCCTTCCCTTTCTTGAACGGGCCGATCTTGCCAAGCGCGGACACAACCGCACGATTCTTCTTGACGGGTAGCGTCCCGGCGGGCACGTTCGTCTTCACGACAAGAAAGGTGTGATCGAGGACGCCGACGTTCTTGACCTGGAATGTCACCTTGCCGGCCTTCACCGACGTTGCCGTTGGCAGCACCTTGTACTCCTTCAATGTGATTCGGACCGAGGAGGCACCCGCGAACGCCACATGCGCGGCCAATGCCACAGCGACGAGGCCGGATGCCAGGAACGCGATGATGCGCATGACGTCCTCCTTCTCGTTCGGTTGACGGACTTGTCGACGCTCGGGACCGTAGCTGAAGGGGATCCGCTCACGCGGCACCGTGTCCGGTCTCCGATGAGTCTCGGAAGAGGTCGCGCTCGCGGGGCATCAGGAGGTCCGCACCGACCCCCTCGCCTGCAGCGGCCACGCCGCGGACGATGGCCGCAGGGATCCCCGCCGTCTTGCCCATCACGAGCTCTGCAGCTCCTGCGATCTCGTCGGCGACGGCGATCTGGGTCGACTGCAGTTCATAGCCGGCGCTGTCGCGCTCGCCGCGGAGATCTCGCAGCGCCGTGATTCCGGCAACGCCGAGCGCGACGTCGGTCGTCCCCTGTCGCCATGCCCTCCCGAACGAATCGCTCACGATGACCCCGACCTCGACACCGGTCAGCTCGTGCAAACGCTCGCGGAGTCGAGCCGCCGATGCATCCGGATCGAGCGGCAACAAGACGAGCGTGTCGGGCACCTTCGCGTTCGATGCGTCAACACCGGCCGAGGCGCACACGAAGCCGTGCTGCGTCTCGGAGATGACGAGTGGCGGCCGGGAACGAAGGACCGCGCGCGACTCCCGGAGGATGACCTCGACATGGCGGGGATCGCCGTCGGGCCCGGCGAGCTCGCGTGCCTTCTCGCTGGGCTCGATGTCGGCGAGCGAAACCGTCCGACCTTCGACCTTCGACACCGCCTTCTGTGCGACGACAAGGACGTCGCCCGCTTCCAACCCTCCCGCGCGAGCCGCCGCTGCGGTGATGAGACCGGCGAGGTCGTCGCCCTCCGAGAGCTCCGGCAGGCCGCGAAGCGGGATGACGCTGACGCCGTCGCTCAAGATACGCCGGTAATGCGCAGGCCCGCGTGAGCCCGGTAGCGCTTGTTCACGTTCACGATCACCGCGGTCATGCCTTCGAGCGAGCGAGCGCTCGCTAGCGGCCCGGCGTCGATCGCCCGACCGTTCGTGACACTACCCGCGAGCTCCAACACGAGCGCCTTCGCGTCAGCATCGTCTCCGCAGACGAGCGTGTCCTCGTCGGGCGCCTCGTCCCCGCCGAGGTTCGAAGCGGCGAGGGAGTGCAGGCCGGCGATGACAGGCGCATCGAGCTCCGCCTGGAGCCGCTCCGCGATTGACGTCGCCTCTGGTGTCGGGAGTACCCCGGCCGGCGTGAAGCTGAGCTCTGCCGCGACGGAGAGCACCGGTGTCGTCCCGATCGCCTCCCGGAGCCCGCGCGCCGTCTCGAGCGCTCCTTCGGCCTTCGTGGCCAGGACGACGAGGTCAGCCGCGCGGGCAGCGTCGGCGTTCGTGGCGCCCACGACACCGAGCTCGAGCGCCGCCGCGCGCGCGCGCTCGGCATCGCGCGAGCCGATGATGACGTCGTAGCCAGCCGCCGCGAGTCGCGTTGCGAGCGCCGCGCCAAAGTTCCCGGTGCCACCGATTACTGCGACCTTCACGCCGCGGCCCCCAGAGTAGTCTCGGCCAACCTTCGAGCCGCTTCGAGGTCTGACATCAGCGTCGACGTGCCAACGGTCGGCACACCGGCTACGGCTGGGGCATCCGACTCGTCGATCACCAGAGCGTCGATCAGCCCTACGTAGCGCTCGGCTACATGGCGTGGTTCCGTGCCGCCGGCCATGCGCGAGAGCATACGGTCGGCCGGGCCCTTCACCGCGCGACCGCCGATCAACGGGCTCACGGCGACGCAACGCACGCCTCTGTTCGCGAGCGCAGAGCGAATCGCACCGACGGCGAGGATCGGCTGGATCGAGACATACGGGTTGCTCGGCGCGATGAGAATCGCGTCAGCGGCCGCTAGGGCATCGACGACACCCGGCGCCGGTGTCGCGTCGCCCTCTCCTTCGAACTCGACCGCGTCGACCTCGTCACGGTGGCCGCGTCCCACGAACCACTCCTGAAAGCCGAACGTCCCTGCCGGCGTCACAACCTGCGTGCGCAACCGGCCGTCGGTCGCCGGGACGATCCGCGTGGCGAGGCCGGCCGCCGACGCGAGATCGGCGGTCACATCGGAGAGCGATCGTGCCGCACGGAGCGCCTGGGTCCGCACCAGATGCAGCCCGAGATCGAGATCGCCGAGCCGGAACCAGTCTTCGCCGCCCCACGCACCTGCCGACACGAGCGCATTCCACGTCTCGCCCGCTCGTCCCCAGCCACGTTCCTCGTCGGTGAGGCCAGCAAGCGCGTAGAGCAGCGAGTCGAGATCAGGGGAGACATGCAGCCCGAGCACCTCCACGTCGTCGCCGACGTTGCCGATCACGGTCAGCTCGCCGGGCGCGAGCGCGGCCTGCACGCCGTAGGCGAACCGCGCGCCCCCGACGCCGCCGGAGAGCAGGACGACCTTCACGAGCGGACGGCTAGCAGCGTCCGTGTGCGGGGACCCGCGCGGTGCGCGAGCCGTTCGAAGTCCTCGAGCGAGTCGACGTCCTCTTCGAGCTCGGGAATCGCGACGGTGGCGAACGGAGCATGCGCGCGGAACCTAGCGGCGCTTCCGGGTCCGTAGAGCGGCGTGAAGACCGTCGGGTCGGGGAGCGAGAGCGCGTTCGTCGTCCCGTCCGCCGACTCGACGAGCGCGAGGCCTGCAGCGGCCAAACGGCGGAGCGCGGCCGCGGTCGCTAGGGGTAGGTCCGCGTTGACGACCAGTGCATGCCCTTCGACGGCAGCAAGACCGGCGGCAACCGCCGCACCCTGCCCACCGCCCCGGTCGACGACCGCCTCTGCACCAGGTGGCACGACCAACGGGTCGTCAGTCACTACGAGCACGCGCCCGAGCGGGAGAGCAGCGTCGACCACATCGCCGAGCATGGCAAGCGCGATCGCAGCGCGAAGCTCCCCCGGCAGCCGCCGCTTGGCGTCGCCGCGATACGGAATCACGATCGTCAGCACTCCCGAGAGCGTACGCGGCGTGCGAGATCCCGCCGACCAGTGTCAGGCAGCGGCGTTCGAGTGGCCTGGGCCGGACGTGACCCATTCGTCGACGTCGAACCAGTGGGTCGCTGCGCGTAGTGCCGCGGCGACCTGGGCGTCGGTGTGCGCCGAGTTGAACACGTGATGATCGGGGTCGCAGCAGATCTCGACCTCGCTCAACGAAACGTGCGAGATCGCGGTCAGGACGTCCACCGGCAGCTGGGCCTCGGCAACGGTGAAGTGCTTGAACTGGAGCTCGGGAGCACGCTCCATCAGATTGGGCCAATCGGGGCAGGTCTTGTAGCTCATCGGAAATCCGAGTTCGCGCCCACGCTCCACGTTCCTTCGAGATTGACGAGCCCGCGTTGCTCGCCGTCGGGGTAGACGATGAACTCGAGGGCGTCCTCGAGGCCGTGCAGGAGCCGCCCGTCACCCACGTCGGTCAACCCGAGCCGCAGGCGAAAACGGCCGAACGCCAGCGGCAGTGACGGCACATCCAGCTGCACAACAAGGTGGCCCGCGCTCGTCGGCCAGCCGAGCGCCGCCGTCTCGACGAGATCGGATGCGATCAGCAGGCCGGCATCGTCGCGAAGCTCGAGCTGAAGGAGCGGCGGTGCTACACGCGCGGTCGCCTCCAGCCTCACGGAGAGCCTCAGCGACTCGCCGGCGAGGAACTGCTCGCGATCCGCCCCCTCGGCACCGAGCAGCCGTGCGAACACGATCGTCGCCTCCCCTGCCTCTGATCCAGCCGACTCCGAGGGGCCGCTGAGATCGGCAGCCAGTGACCTGCGGTAGCGAACGATCGCCTCGTGCGTCGGCCCGTCGAACGCGACCTCACCGTGCTCCAGCAGCACCGCCCGCTCGCACAGGCGCTCGACTGCAACCGCGTCATGCGAGACGAAGACGATCGTCCCGCCGCGCTGCTTGAACTCGAAGATCCGGCCGAAGCACTTGCGCTGGAACGCCTCGTCGCCGACGGCGAACACCTCGTCGAGCAGGAGAATGTCCGCGTCGAGGAACGCCGCAATCGCGAAGCCGAGCCGCATGTACATCCCCGACGAGTACGTGCGCACGGGCCGATCGATTGCGTGCTCTAGCTCGGCGAACGCCACGATCTCGTCGAACCGCTCGCGGATCTGACGCCGCGGTAGGCCCTGAATCGAGCCGTTCAGGAAGACGTTTTCGCGCCCACTGAAGTCGGGATGAAAACCCGCTCCGAGCTCGAGCAACGAGCCGATCCGGCCGGTCGCTGCTACGCGCCCGGTGGTTGGCTTGATGATGCCGGCGACGATTCGCAAGAGCGTGGACTTGCCCGAGCCGTTGCGTCCCACGAGGCCAACCGCCTCGCCGGGTGCAATCGCAACGGAAACATGATTGAGCGCGACCACGTCATGCGCCTCGGTGCGGCCTCGGAGGACGAACAGGTCCTTGAGCGTGCCGGCATCGCGGCCGTGGATCCGGAAGCGGCGTGAGACATCGTCGACGGTGATCGAATTGATCTCCATCAGATCGCCTTCAGCATGTGAACCGCAGCTTCGTCGTAGCCGAGGTTGCGGTACAGCGCTCGCGCGCGCTCGTTGCCACCGAACACGTTCAGCATGATCCTGTCGAAGCCCTGAGCGCGCACCTCTTCCTCCAGGAGCAGCATCGCCTGGCGGCCGAGGCCGCGCCCACGATGCTGCTCGTCGAGCTTGATCGCATAGAGGAACGCGTAGTTCTCGCCGTGTTGCTCGCGGGGCGCAAACCACACCGAGCCGACCGCGCTCCCATCCGCGTCGATCACGAGCAAGGAGTTCCCCTCGGTCTTGAACCCCGCTGGGAAAGCGGTAGCCATGTCGGTCTTGGCCTTCTCCGCAGCGGGTCCGGGCCGCATGCCGCCGTTCTCGACGAGATCCACCGCGTACCAGGCCCGGGAGTCCTCGCGCCACGCTTCGAACTCGTCCTCTCGCATCGGGCGCAGTTGGACGCTCATGGGGCAACCTCAGCCCCATGAGCGCGGGGAAGGGGGCGCGGGGGAAACCGGGAGGTTCCCCCCGCGACGAAGAAGAAGGGGGCACGTGGGGGAAACCTGGTTTCCCCCACGACCGAGCCGAATCGGGGTGAGAAGGCGTAGGTGCTCACACCGCTACCGCCGGACGCAGCTCGCGGCGCACGATCCCGGCTAGCACCTCGACGAACGCGGGGTCGGCGTTCGGCATCGCGATCCGCTCGATCCGCATCTCGAGCGCCGTGGCTCGCTCCTGCGCCTCGTGGTCGATGTCCCAGCGGATCTCCAGGTGCTCGGAGACGAACCCGACCGGGCAGACGAGCACGTCCTCGATGCCCTGCTCGTGCAGCGCATCGAGGTGGTCGAGGATGTCCGGCCCGAGCCACAGCTCGCCGGTGGGCGACTCGCTCTGGAACGAGAACGACCAGTCGCTCAGTGCTGCGCGCTGCGCGATAAGCGCGGCTGTCTCGTGAAGCTCCTGTTGATAGGGGTCGCCCTCGGCGAGAATCCGCGCCGGCAGCGAATGGGCGGTGAAGACGACGTGCGCCGCCGTGCCGCAAACGCGATCTGCGAGGACGGCGATAAAGCCCGCGTCCGCTCCCCACCGCTCGACGAAGCGCGACTCGACCCGGCCGGCCACGGCGTCATCGAACAGCCGGCGGTACTTCTCGATCGAGAGCGACGACCAGTGTGGCGCGAGCACGAGGCCGACGAGCAGGTCGTGACCGCCGGCAATGGCCGCCTCCACGGCGTCGCCGATCCGTGGCGCCCAATGGCGCATGCCTGTGAACACCGGCAGATCAACGGCGACTGCGAGCGCCGCGCGGGTCTCCTCGGTCACCGCGTTCAGCGGGGATGGCCCGTCGCTCTCGTCGATGCCGAGGGCGCGATACCGCGCGACGAGATCCTCGAGATTCTCGGGCGAGATCGGCCTGCCGCCGCGAATATCCGAGTAGTAGGCGGGCACATCGGAAAGGCGATCGGGCGAGCCGTACGCCATCAGGATCACGGCAGGGTTCACGCCACCACCTGCGCGGCGGTGCTCGCGCCGACGAAGCCGACGAGGCGGGTCAGCGTGTCGGGATCGGTTCGCGGAAGTACGCCGTGGCCAAGGTTGAAGATGTGTCCAGCGCGCCCGCCGGCGCGCTGAAGGATCGCCGCGGTCTCGTCTTCGACGACATCCCACGGGCACAGGAGCGTCGCCGGATCGAGATTGCCCTGTACAGCCCGGTCGGGAACTGCTGCCCAGCCGACGTCGAGCGGCACCCGCCAGTCGAGCCCGATCCCGTTTCCGCCCGCAGCCGCGAGCTCCCCGAGTAGGTGAGACGCGCCGGTGCCGAAGTGGATCGTCGGGACGGGCGAAGCAGCGAGGATTCTGGCCGAGAACGACGCGACGTGACGGCCATACTGCTCGGCGGATAGGACACCGACCCACGAGTCGAACAGCTGGATCGCGTCAGCCCCTGCGTGCGCCTTCGCGGCGACATACGCTGCGAACGTCTCGCTCAGCTTCTCGAGCAGCGCATTCCAGACCGCCGGCTCGCTGAGCATGAGCTGCTTCGTCAGCGGCAGCTCCCGACTCGGCCGACCCTCGACGAGATATCCCGCGACCGTGAACGGTCCGCCGCAGAAACCGACGAGCGCCTTGTCCTCGGACAGTTCGTGGCGCACGAGCCGCACCGCTTCGAGAACCGGCGCGAATGCTTCCTCGGGATCGGGAACACGAAGCCGCTCGACGTCTGCAAGCGTGCGGATCGGGTGCTCGATCACCGGCCCGACACCTTCGACGAGATCGACGTCGATCCCCATCCCGAGCACCGGGGTCATGATGTCGGCGAAGAGCACCGCCGCATCGACGTCGTGGCGACGTACCGGCTGCAGCGTCACCTCGGCGCAGAGCTCCGGCGTCCCGGCGAGGTCGAAGAAGGAATACCGCTCGCGTAGCGCGCGATACTCGGGCAGCGAACGGCCCGCCTGCCGCATGAACCAGACGGGTGTGCGCTCAACCGGCTCCCGCCGCAGCGCGCGCACGAGAAGAGGACTGGCGCTGGATAGGGCCACGGCTAGAGGGTAGCCCGTCGTAGACTCGGAGCCGTGGAACGCGTCGGCGAGCACCCGCTAAAGGCCGGTCCGCTCGTTGTGCGCTGGTTGGCGCACGAGGTGGAGCCGCCGCGAGCGGGAATCACGGGCAGAGCACGTCTCGTCCTCGAAAATGCCGGCTCGGCGACCTGGCGCGCACGTGGCGAGACCGGCGTGCGGCTCGCCTACCACTGGCTCGACCCGCTCGGCAATGCGATCGTGTGGGACGGGATTCGCACCGCGTTTCCCCGG
>JBBQPW010000035.1:0-12900 GCA_038216845.1 Gaiellales bacterium
ATGAGTGCTGCGTAGGGATGCACAACCGCCTTGCCGACAGCACCTCGTCTGGCGCGACGGAAGCTCGGGGGCGGGTTCGCTCTCGGGGGTCGCACCGGCGCAACTGACACGGAGGTACCAATGCTGGATCGAGAGTTCGACCGAGACGACAACCACCTGCGCGTGCTGATCGAGACGCTGCAGCGTGAGGGACGCACGGAGCACGAGATCGAAGCGGCTGTCATCGAGGCGGCCGATCGCGTGACACGAGTCGCGAACCGCCCGTCGCGGCATCTGATCAGGTTTGCGCTCCCGCGCGCGCGCAAGTCGGCCGGCGCTTCGCGCTGACCGAAGGACAGGGCGAGGGCCGAGCGGGAGCTCGGCCCTCGCTGCCTTCCAGCAGCCGACAGGTAGCGAGGCTGCGACTGCATCGGACACTGCGGGTCGCTGCCGTCTGAGGGCGTAGACTTGGGCGGTGCCCGACGCTCTCAGCCCACGGATCCGCAGCTTCGGCATCGCGATCCTGGGCGTAGCTGCCGCCATCACCGCGTACGTGTTCATCGGCCGCGACGACCCACCTACCGAAGGTCGCGCCTCCACCACCGCTCCGGCCGAGGTGCGACCGGCGGTCCCAGCTCAGGCCGTGACTGTACGGGAGCTCAGGAATCAGGCTGCATCGCGGACGAGACCGCTCTACTGGGCGGGCGCGCAGCCGGGAGTTACGTACGAGCTGACACGCTCGGCTGACGGGCGGACGTACGTCCGCTATCTCACCGGTGGTGCCGCTGTCGGCGATCCGAGTGCGGGCTTCCTGACCGTCGCGACATACCCGCAGGCAGACGGCTTCGCAACGGTTACCGCGGCCGCAACAGCCGGAAGCACGAGGATCGAGCTTCCAGCCGGCGGGGTTGCGGTGACAAGCCTCAGCAAACCTTCCAGCGTTTACCTCTCGTACCCCGGCGCCGACTACCAGGTCGAGGTGTATGCCCCGGATGCCGCCACTGCGATCGACCTTGTCAAGAGCGGGAAGATCACGCCGGTTGGCGGCGGCACACCGATCGCAACCGGAACAGCACGAGGCCTCACCCTCTCGGCGTTACGCTCGCTGGCAAAGGCGACGCCAGAGATCTACTGGGTCGGCCCACGGCCGGGGACGACCTACGAGGTCACGCGCACCCCGGGCAGCCGCACGTTCGTACGCTACCTCCCATCACACGCAAAGGTCGGTGACCCACGCGGGCGGTACCTCGCGATCGCGACATACGCGCAGAAGGACGCGTTCGCCCAGGTTACAGCGGCAGGTAAACGGAAGGGGATTGTCACGCTCAAGCTCAAGCGTGGTGGGATCGCGGTGTACGACCCAGCGCGCCCTACGAGCGTGTTCGTTGCGTTCCCGGACATCGGCGACCAGATCGAGGTCTTCTCGCCTACAAAGGGCGTGGCTCGCTCGCTCGTCGAGCACGGTCGTCTCGTCCCCGTCAGCTAGCTAGGACACCTCGCTGCTCGTCTCCTGGGTCCTCTTCCCGTTCGTGCTCGGGTTGCTGTGCCTCGGCTGCGGAGTTCTGCTTGCGCGGGCGGCCGGCGCGGCGATCGGTGCGGCGATTCTCCTCCCGTGCGGGTTCGCGGTGATAGTCGTCGTGTCGGGCCTCGCCACCGCGCTCCCGGCAACCGCTCCATTCGCTGCGCCCGTGATCGTCGGGCTCGCCGTCGTCGGGTTGTGTCTTCTCCCCCGACGCCGGCCCGGGCGCGACGCCCGCGCAGTTGCGGCTGTCGGCGCCACCACCCTGCTCCTGTTCGGCGCTCCGGTGTTGCTCTCCGGGAACCCGACGTTCGCTGGCTACGTCAAGCTCGACGACACTGCGACGTTCTTGGCGTTCGCCGATCACGCTCTTCAGCACGGGCGTGACCTCTCGAGCCTCGCGCCGTCGTCGTACGAAGCGACGCTCGCCGTGAACGTCGCGAACGGGTACCCGCTCGGTTCGATCCTCCCGCTCGGGATCGGAGCGAACCTCGTCGACACCGACCCGGCGTGGGTCTGGCAACCGTTCATCTCGTTCGCAGCCGCGCTGCTGGCGATGACGCTGTATGGGCTCGCCACCAAGCTCGTCCCTTCGCGAGGCCTCAGAGCAGCGGTTGCGCTCGTCGGGGCACAGTCAGCGCTCCTGTACGGGTACGCGCTCTGGGGCGGCGTGAAGGAGGTTGTGGGAGCGGCACTGTTGGCACTGTCCGCGGCGACTCTGGTACACGCCCAGCGTCGCAGAGTCCGGGAGCTGCTCGTTCCGGCAACCGCGTTCGCGGCTTTTCTTGGTGTGCTGAGCCTCGGCGGCGGCCCCTGGCTCGTCCTTCCTGGCGCAGCCGTGCTCCTCGCGCCGGGCTTGCAACGCCTCCGCCGAGCTGTCGTGTTCTGCAGTCTGCTCGTGCTGCTCGCAATCCCCGCGCTCGCCGAATCCGGAGCGTTCCTGCGACACGCCAACGTGAGCTCGTTTCGCTCGGCCTCGGAGCTCGGTAACCTCGCGCGTCCGCTGCGGCTCTGGCAGGTGCTCGGGGTGTGGCCGACCGGCGACTTCCGCCTCGATCCGCAGCACCGCTGGGTCGCCGCCGGGCTCGTCGTGATCGCCCTTGCCGGAGTTGCGCTCGGCGTCGCCGCGGCGGTGCGTCGAGGTTCGTGGCCCTTGCTCGCCCTCGCCGCGGCGGCGGCGGTCAGCACTGCGGTCTTCGTCGCCGCCAGCTCACCCTGGGTCGCGGGGAAGGCGCTCGCGATCGCCTCACCGGTGGCGCTGTTCCTCGCCGCGTGCGGGTACGCCTCTCTCCTCGCCCGGCGACGGAGGCCGGTCGCACTTGTGCTCGGCGGACTCCTGGTGACGGGGGTGGCCTGGTCGAACGTGCTCGCCTATCACGCCGTATGGCTCGCACCGTACGACCAGCTCTCGGAGCTCGAGCACATTGGCCAGCGCTTCGCCGGGCAAGGCCCGGCGCTCATGAGCGAGTACCAGCCCTACGGCGTACGTCACTTCCTGCGGCGGCTCGACGCCGAGGGCGCATCGGAGCTTCGGCGGCACACGGTGCCACTCGCAAATGGCTCGTTCCTCCAGAAGGGCGCGTACGCGGACATCGACGAGTTCCTCCTCTCCTCGCTCACTCGCGACTACCGGCTCCTCGTCCTGCGGCGATCACCGGTAGCAAGCCGGCCCTCCTCGGTCTACAAGCTGGTGTTCCGGGGGAACTGGTACGACGTCTGGCGACGGATCGACGGCCGGCCGACTGTCGATCATCTCGCGCTCAGGGATCCACTTTCGCGAAGCGCCGTCCCACCCTGCAACACCGTCCGCGAAATGGCGGCGCGGGCCGAGCGCGATGGGGCGTCTCTTGTAACGCCTGAGGCTACGACGTCCGTCGTGGTCGGCCTCGACGACCACCTCCCGCTCGGCTGGGTCAGCGCCGGGCCGGGCTCTGGCGTCGTTGTGGGGGCGGGCTCGGGCACCACGACGGTTACCGCGAACCTTCACGCCGCCGGGACGTTTGGGGTCTGGGTGGGCGGCTCGACGCGCGCACATGTCGATGCACGGGTCGATGGGGTTCGTGTGGGCTCGACACCGCCGCACATCAACCAGTCAGGCATGTGGATCAGACTCGGAGCGGTCGCCCTCGGCACCGGGCCGCACGAGGTGACGCTGTCGCTCACGAGCGAAGGATTCCGACCGGGGTCAGGAGGAGACGGGTTCTACCTCGGTCCAGTCGCCTTGGCGCAAGAGCCGACGGGTCGGCTGCGGACGGTCGCCGCTGCCGACGGCACCTCGCTCTGCGGCGTCTCGCTCGATTGGCTCGAGGCGACGGCCCTCAGCTAGAACGCGTGGCGGCGCCTGCGGCTCTCGATGGTGACGCCACGATTAGGACGCGCAGACCACCCAGGCGGTCACCTCCCCCGCTTGGACGCCACTCAGCGGGAAATAGCTGACCGTCCAGCCGGTAGGCGCCGAGCCGTCCGACGAGGGTGTCGGCGCGCTGATTGCAAGGTACATCTCCTTTGGTGCCGTAGTCTCGCCGCCGCCGCCGACCGCCGTCTCACCCCCTTTGCAATCCACCGACGCGTTCAGCGCATCGCCGATGGCCGACCGGACGACGGCGCTGGTGAAGCCAGCGCCCGCCGGCCCGGTGGCTCCGGCGGGTCCAACGGGACCTTGCGGGCCGGCTGGGCCAACGCCGCCCTGCAGACCAGGCGCGCCGGTTGCGCCGGTCGCGCCCTGGGAACCCGCCACGCCAGTCGCCCCCTGCGCACCCGTCACGCCCGTCGCACCCTGGGTGCCTGTCGGGCCGATAGGACCTTGCGGACCGGCGGGTCCGATCAGGCCCTGCGCGCCCGTAGCTCCAGTTGCGCCCTGGGACCCGGTCGCACCAGTCGAACCGATGGGACCTTGAGGGCCGGCAGGCCCTGTCGCACCGGTAGCACCCGTCGAACCCTGCGCACCAGTCGTACCCGTCGCTCCTTGCGACCCGGTCACACCATTCGCGCCGGCTGCACCGGTCGCCCCCGAGGCGCCTGTCGCACCAGTCGCACCGTTCGAGCCGGTTACGCCCTGCGATCCGGTCGCACCATTCGCGCCGGTTGAGCCGGTTGTGCCTTGCGCCCCTGTGGGTCCGATGGGACCTTGCGCACCGGTCGCACCTGTTGGGCCGACAGGACCGGCCGGGCCAGTTGCACCGGTGGCGCCGGTCGCACCAGTCGCACCAGTCGCACCGTTCGAGCCGGTTGCTCCCTGCGATCCGGTCGCACCATTCGCGCCGGTAGCACCCGTTGTGCCCTGAGCGCCGGTCGCGCCGATCGGCCCCTGCGGGCCGCCCGGCCCCGTCGCTCCGTTCGAGCCGGTTGGTCCCTGCGATCCTGTCGCGCCGGTTGAGCCGGTTGAGCCCTGCGCACCTGTCGGGCCAGCCGCACCAGTGGCACCGTTGGCGCCGGTCGCACCGATGGGACCCTGCGGACCAGCTGCACCCGTCGGCCCAACAGGACCTGCCGGGCCGGTTGCACCGTTAGCACCGGTTACACCGACAGGGCCCTGAGCACCCGTCGAACCCGCCGCACCAGTAGTGCCCTGCGCGCCCGCGGGTCCGATGGGACCCTGCGGACCGGCGGGCCCTGTCGCACCGTTGGCGCCCGTCGAACCCTGCGCACCCGTCGCTCCCTGGGACCCTGTCACGCCGTTCGCGCCGGTTGCACCGACGGGACCTTGCGGACCCGTCGGACCAGCCGGACCAGCCGGCCCAATCGGACCCGTAGCACCCTGCGCACCCGTCGCCCCGGTTGCGCCCGATCCAGGCCCGGGTGGTCCCTGCGGGCCCGCGGGACCCTGTGAGCCTCCAGGCCCCTGGCGCCCGGTCGCGCCTCCGGGACCGGCAGGCCCCGTCGCGCCGGTCGGGCCGACACCGCCTCCGCCAGCGACTCTCCCGGGATCCCACACCCTGCGGTGCTCGGTCTTCGTACAGGCTTGATTCCAGCGAACCACTCGTCCACGACCCGCCGGATTGACACACACGTGGATGTCGTCCGCATCGCCCAGACCGACGAGCTGCGACCAGCGAACCGTCCGCTCACCCGCATGGCACAAGCCCTTCGGGGCGATAAACCGAAGCTGGCCGGTTCGTCTGTTCAAGACACAGGCCCGCTGGATGAAGCTCGGCGCAAGCCTGCTCAACTGCGGCCACTCGATCCGTCGCTCAGCGGAGCCACACGGCGTCGCCGTGGTCTCGAGCCTCAGCGTGCCGTCGCTGAGAGCAACGCAACCGACGAACCGGACCAGGGCGTCACCATGCGTTCCCTGCGCCGCACGAGCGGTGCCCCCAACGAGCATCGCCCCCAGAACCGCGAAAGCAACCAGCATCCGACAGTGCGAACGAGAAGCACCGAAACAATTCACCGCGGGAACTATCCCACAGCCTGAGGTGCCGTGTCGCTGAACACTCGAACGGCTAGCGACGAGCAACCTCCACAACATTTGGCTCCCAGCGGCACTCCAGGTTCGCGAAGTCGAACCTGGAGCCCGGATTCAACGGCGAACGCAGGTTATCGCGCACCGTGAAGCCGCCAGCATCCTTGCACCGAGCGACGAGGACGAGGAACGCGATACGGTTAAGGTGGTGACTGAGTCGTGGGTTCGAAGCTACGGCGAGCAAAGCGCGTAGGGAGTCGGTGAGCCGCGGGGGCTCATGCCGGGTTAGCGGTACTCCGGGTTCGCGAAGTCGAACCTGCAGCCGGCATCCCACAGCGCGCGCTGGTTGCCGTGCACCGGAAAGCCGCCCGCGTCCTTGAGAAGCCGCGCGAGATGGAGCAGGTTCCAGGTCATGAACGTGGTGTTCCGATTGGTGAAGTCGTTCTCCGGGCCGCCTGATCCGGGATCGAGGTACGACGGTCCCGGCCCTGCCTCCCCGATCCAGCCAGCGTCGGCCTGCGGCGGGATGCTGTAGCCGAGGTGCTGCAGCGAGTAGAGGATGTTCATCGCGCAGTGCTTGACTCCGTCCTCGTTGCCGGTGATCAGACAGCCGCCGACCTTGCCGTAGTCCGCGTACTGGCCGTGCTCGTTCAGGAGAGACGAGTTGCCGTAGAGCCGCTCGATCACCTTCGTGCAGACGGAAGACTTCTCCCCGAGCCAGATCGGCGAGCACAGGACGACGATGTTCGCCGCGCGGACGCGCTCGTACAACTCGGGCCAGTCGTCACGCATCCAACCGTGCTCGGTCATGTTTGGATAGACGCCCGATGCGATCTCGAAGTCGACGGCGCGGATCTGGTCGACGGTGACGCCGTTCGCCTCCATGATCGCCACCGAGATGTCGATGAGGCCCTGCGTGTTCGAGGTCTCGGGCGAGCGCTTGAGCGTACAGTTGACATACAAGGCGCGCAGCGCGGAGAAATCCCACGTGCTCGTGGCACAGAGCTCGAGCTGCCGGTCGGTCAAGGTCATGGTGTCTCCTCTGCCTCGGTTCCATCCGCGCGCAGTCTGCCTCGCCGACATTTCGTGACATGGAGGGACTGCGCTCAGTAGCGAAGGCCCTCGCCTCGCAGCAGCGTCGCGACGGTCCGGCGCAGGATGCCGAGATCGTGACGCAGGAGCACGAAACCGCTCGAGGTACCGAAGCGCTCGACGTAGTCGAGGTCGAGCGCTTCGAAACTCGCGTCTGTCCCGTTCGCCACCTGCGCCTGGCCGGTCCAGCCGGCTCGCACTCGCAACCTGTAGTCGACGCCGCGCTCGACCTGCCGCGCGACGAGCGACGCCGGCCACGGGCGTGGGCCAACGAGGCTCATCTCGCCGCGCAGGACGTTCACGAGCTGCGGCAGCTCATCGAGATACCACGGCTTGAGCACCCGGCGTCCTGCCCAGGTGAGGTTCGCCGGGTCCGCCTCGAGAACGCGCGCGTGGCCGCCGGGCTCGTTCATCTGCGCGAGAGCGTCCTCACGGACCGTGCGCAGCTTGAGTAGGTCGAACTCGCGACCTTGCGAGACGCGCCGCTCGCGGTAGACGAAGCGACCGCGGTCGCGCCGGCAAACGACCATGTCGACAGCCATTGCCCCCGCGGCCACGGCCGCGACAGGCATCGCAGCCAGCAACAACGCGCCGGCGATCACGACATCGGCGGCGCGCTTGGCCGGCGGAACGGCCATCGGCGCGGCGCTGGCGAGACTCACGACTCGAGCAGGCACGAGCTACGCCGCGACTGCCTGCTCCAGCTCGGCCGACCACGCGCCCGACGCAGCAGCCGCATTCATCCGTGCGCGATGGAGGAACGCAGCCTGCGCGGCGTCGATATTCGCGCTGTCACCGCGCCACGCTTCGAGCGCCGACGCCTGCAGCGCACGCCCGTACGAGAACGAGAGCGGCCACGGAAAGCCGCCGATCCGGTTGATCGCATCGAGATTCTCGGTTGCCTGCACCTCGGTCTGACCACCGGAGAGGAACACGATCCCGGGAACGATCGCGGGCACGACACGGCGGAAGCAGTCGAGAGTGAGCTCCGCGATCTGCGCCGCCGACGCCTGTTCGGCGCACTTCTTGCCTGAGATCACCATGTTCGGCTTCAGCAACGTGCCTTCGAGTGCAACACCTTGCTCGTCGAGCGCTTCGTACTGCGTTCGGAGCATCCTGGTCGTGACCTCGTAACAGACCTCGATCGAATTGTCCGCGTCCATCAATACCTCGGGCTCGACGATCGGTACGAGCCCCGCTTCCTGGCAGATCGCGGCATAACGTGCGAGCGCATGGGCGTTCGCGCGGATGCATGCGTCCGTTGGGATGCCGGCGCCGATCGTGATCACGGCGCGCCACTTCGCGAACCGCGCGCCAAGGGTGAAGTATTCGGCACAGCGCTCCGGCAGGCCGTCCAGGCCGAACGTCACGAGCTCGTCCGGGTGCCCAGCCAGCGGCTTGGCACCGATATCGACCTTGATCCCGGGCACAACCCCTTTCGAGGCGAGCACGTCGGGAAACGGCGTGCCATCGTCGGAGCTTTGGCGGATCGTCTCGTCATAGAGGATGACGCCGCCGACGACGTCCTCGAAGCCCGGCGTCGTGAACAGCAGATTCCGGTAGGCGCGGCGCGACTCCTCGGTCGACTCCACCTGGATCGTGTCGAACCGCTTGCCGATCGTGCTCGTGCTCTCGTCGGCGGCGAGGATTCCCTTGTGGTCGTGCACGATCGAATCGGCGATCGCCTTCAGTTCATGCGCTCCCATCAGCGCTCTCCTTTCGCAAATTCATGATCTTCTCGGAAGGATGGTAGGCGGCAATCCGTCGCACCGTTCCGGAGCGTGACCGCATCACGATCGACTCCGTCTCGACCCCGGAGGCACTCGTGCGCACCCCGTTCAGGAGAGCGCCGCGCGTGACACCGGTCGCCGCGACGAAGACGTCGTCGCCGGACACGAGATCGTCCTCGGTGAGGACGCGGTCGAGGTCGAACCCGGCGTCGAGCAGCCGTTGGCGCTCGTCGTCGTTCCGCGGCCAGAGCTTGCCTCGCATCGCGCCGCCCAGGCACTTGATAGCAGCCGCTGAGATCACGCCTTCCGGTGTGCCGCCGATACCCATCACGAGGTCGATGCCCGTCCACGGCCGCGCTGCGGCGATCGACGGTGCTACATCGCCGTCGCGGATCAGGTTCACTCGCGCTCCAGACTCGCGGAGCTCCGCGATCAACGCGTCATGGCGATCGCGTTCCAGCACGACGACGGTCACCTCGTCCGGCCGCATGCCCTTCGCCTCGGCGACGCGCTGGACATTCTGGGTCGGAGAGGCGTCGATGTCGATTGCGTCGGCGGCCTCGGCGCCGACAACGATCTTGTCCATGTACAGCGCGGCGCCTGGGAAGAACATCGTTCCGCGCTCCGCTACAGCGATCACCGCGATCGCATTCGGCATGCCGAGCGCGCAAAGTCGCGTCCCCTCCAGAGGATCGACCGCAACGTCGACTGCGGGACCGTCACCGTCGCCGACCTCTTCTCCATTGAAGAGCATCGGTGCCTCGTCCTTCTCGCCTTCGCCGATGACGACCACACCGCGCATCGAGACGGTGTTGATCATCACCCGCATCAGGTCGACGGCAGCCTGGTCGGCGGCGATCTTGTCGCCACGCCCGGTCCAACGCGCCGCACCCATCGCGGCGGCCTCCGTGACGCGCACGAGCTCGAGCGCGAGGTTTCGATCGGGACCGACACTCATGGTGCGACGGATCCTAGTCCTGCTGCCTCGATGGCAGCGGCGCCCTGGGGTTTGACGGCCACGACGACGACACCACCCGCCAGAACGAGTCCGCCGCCGATGAGCACCGCCAGGCCCAGAGGCTGTCCGAGTATGGCCCACGCGAGCAGCGACGCGGAGACGGGCTCGACAAACGCCAGGATTCCCACCGACTGGGCGGTGACATGCCCGACCAATGTGACGTACAGGACGCCGCAGATCCCGGTGAAGACGATGCCGAGCAACAGGATGCGGCCGAGCTCTCCTCCGGAGCTCGGGAGCACGCGACCCGAGAAGAGAAGGAGCGGGGAAACAGAGAGCGCGGCCACGGAATATGCCCAGAACGCAATCGTGACCGGGTGCAGGCTCTGCAAACGGAGGCGCTTGGTGCCGATGACGAGCATCGCGTATGTCGCGCCGGCACCGAGCCCCGTGGCCACCGCGAGAGGGCGAACGTTTCCGCCTTCGTTTCCGGCGATCGCGATGAGAACGATCCCAGCCGTTGCCGGAACGAGCGCCGCGAGCGCGACGCGGCTGCGCGTCTCCGGGAGGAAGAACGGCGCAACCGCTGCCAGGAAGAGGGGCGCCGTGTACACAGTGACCACCGCGACCGCGACCGACGACAGCTTGATGGTGGCGAAGTAGAGAAACCAGTGGGCGCCGAGGGTCACACCAAGAGCGACCACGCTACGCCAGTCAGCGGGCGGCCGCAGCAGGCGCGAACGCCGTCCCACGAGCGCCAGCACGCCCACCGTCAGCGCCGCGAGCGCCAGCCGATAGAAGACGAGGGCCGAAGCGCCGAGGGCGACGTCGGCGACGATCACCGAGATGAACCCCCACGCTGCCGCCAGCGCGGCGACCGAGAGGTTCCACCGCATCGGGAGCCTCAGGCCGACGACGGGAGGAGGCGGTTGGCGCACGCGACCCTCGACTGTCCCGTGACAGGCGAACGGTCGAGTGTGTGACGAGAAGCGGGCGGCTTTCGCACGATGCGAGCTATACCTCGGTCGGCGCCCTCCACCCTCGACTGTCCCGTGACAGGCGAAGGGTCGAGTGTGTGACGAGAAACGGGCGGCTTTCGCACGGGGCGATTACATCCGCTCGGGCGCTTCGACGCCGATCAACCCAAGACAACGCTCGACCACCGACTGCGTCGCCGTCACGAGGCCGAGCCGAAACGCTTCGCTCTCCGAACCGAGCACCTTGTGCTCGTGGTAGAAGCGGTGGAAGTCGTCCGCCAACCGGATTGCGTACGTCGGGATCGCATGAGGTGCACGCCGCTCGGCTGCCTCGGCGGCAATCGCGGGAAACTCGGCCAGCCGTTTGACGAGATCGCGTTCCTCGCGCGTCAGCTCCCCGGCGGGGCTCCTACCGACCACCGCCCCAGCCGCGTTCCGCAGGATCCCCGCGATCCGCGCGTAGGAGTACTGGACGTAGTAGACGGGGTTGGCCCTCGTCGCTGCGGCCGCGAGATCGATGTCGATCTCGATGGTCTGGTCGTGTCCTCGTGAGACGAGATACCAGCGCGCCGCGTCGACGCCGATCTCGTCCATGAACTCGTCTAGGAAGACCACGTCGCCGCGGCGCTTCGCCATCTTCGTCGCCTCGCCGCCCTTGGTCAGATGGACGAGTTGATAGAGGAGCACCTCGACGCGCTCGGGGTCGTAGCCGAGCATCCGGGCGACGGCCGCGTACCACTTGCGTGTGCCGTGGTGATCGGCGCCGAGCACGTAGATCGCTCGATCGAAGCCACGATCGAGCTTGTCCGCTAGGTAGGCGACGTCAAAAGCACGGTATGTCGGGAGGCCGCCTTGCTCAGCCGAACGAATCAGCACCCAATCGCTCTCGTCGCCGTATGCAGATGAGCGTGCCCACACCGCACCATCCTTCTCGTACGTGTCCAGCCGGGGGAGGAACGCGTCGAGCCGTGCCTCAAGCTCGCTCTGCTTCGCGAACGAGTCGAAGTGCACGCGGAACCGCTCGAGTGAGCGCTCGATCGACGCGAGCATGCGCGGCACGGGATCGCCGTCGACCTCCGCCAGACCGTGGACGTACTCGCCGTGGTAGCCGTCCTCGGCAGGTTCCTCGCCCCTGCGGCGGGCGTCGACCGACGCGCGGAAGCGGTCCATCTGTGCGCCCGCGTCGTTGTAGTAGTACTCGCGTTCCACCTGATGCCCGGCGAAGGAGAGAAGGCGGGCGACCGAATCGCCATAGGCGCCGTTGCGGGCGGACGCAACCGTCAGCGGCCCCGTGGGGTTCGCCGAGACCATCTCGACCTGGATCCGCTCCGGGAAGGCGGGTGAACCCGCGCCGAAGCCATCCCCCGCACCAAGCATCGAGCCGAGCGCCTCGCCGAACCACTCGTCCCGCAGGAAGAGGTTGACGAATCCGGGGCCTGCGACCTCGGCTCGGTCGACAGCCCGATCCGCCTCGGCGGCGGTGGCGAGCTCGGCCGCGATCTCGCGCGGAGAGCGCCGCTGTGGTCCCGTCAGCCGTAGCGCGACGTTCGTCGCGTAGTCGCCGTGGACGGCGTCAGCCGGGCGCTCCAGCGTGACCGACGTCCCCACAATGTGCGTGAGCCGTGTTTCGAGATCTGTGAGCGGATCGGCCACCGGCTGGGCAAGAGTGCCACGCGCACGCGCGACACGGCGGAGCGAGGTAACCTTACCCTGCGGGCTTGGCGGTGCTTGCGGCCACCCGGACGTTGCTGACGACCGTGATGCCTTCGCGAATCATGGCAGCCTGAACCTCTTCACGCGCCTTGTAGATCCGCCACTTCACCGTCGCGAGTGTGATCTCGAGCGCGTCGGCAATCTCGTTGTACGCAAGTCCGACGACGTCGCGGAGGAGCAGCGCCATCTTGAGATCGACGTTGAGCGCCTCGATCGACCGCCACAGCGCATCGATCGTCTCCATCCGCTCGAATGGTTGGTCGATGGCCTCGAGCGGTGGGATGTCATCGAGCGTCGCGACGCTGCGCGGCCGTCGCTCCAGCGCTCGGAGCTCGTCGAGCACGCGATTCTTCGTCACCTGGAACAGCCATGTCGTGAAGCGCGAGCGGAGCGAGAAGCCCGGCAAGCCCTGGAAGACCCTGATGAAGATCTCCTGGGTCAGATCCTCGGCCAGCGAGCGATCGCCGACGAGGCGCAGGACGTAGTTGAAAACCGGCCGCTCGTAGGCGCGGACGATGAGAGTAAACGCA
>JBBQPW010000036.1:0-12870 GCA_038216845.1 Gaiellales bacterium
CATGCCCCCGCCGAGGACCGTGGCGAGCAGGTCGAGCGGGTACTTGTCGGGATGGTCGAGCGAGTAGCTGCGCGCCCCGATGATCACATGAGCCTGGTCGGACGCCTTGGTGTGCAGGCGAACGGGGCTCGCACCATCGGCAAGGGAGACGGGAAGTGCCGTCCCCGTCCTGCGCGGCTCGATATCGCCGAGCAGTTCCTCGAGGCGCTCGATCAGTCCGTCCCCGATCCGCCCACCGACACCGACGATCATCCGTTCAGGGCTGTACCACGCGTCGAGGTAGGAGAGGAACGTCTCGCGGTTCGTGGCGCGCACGGTCTCCTCGCGCCCGATGATGTCCCAGCCGAGCGGTTGATCTCCGAAGAGGAGCGTCTCGTAGACGCTGCCGATGTAGTCGCGGGGGGTGTCGACGTACATCTTCATCTCCTCGATGATCACGCCCTTCTCGCGCTCGATCTCCTCTGCGTCGAACAGGGAGTTGCGAATCATGTCGACGATCGCGTCGAGCGCGATGTCGCGGTGCTCGGCAGCGCTGCGGATGTAGTAGCCAGTCAGCTCCTTGCCCGTGAACGCGTTGATCTGGCCGCCGATCCCGTCGATCTCGCCGGCTATCTCCCGCGCGGTCGGGCGGCGCTCGGTGCCCTTGAAGAACATGTGCTCTGCGAAATGCGCGATCCCGTTCGTCTCGGCTGTCTCGTAGCGCGAGCCGGAGGCGAACATGAGGATGCAGGAAACAGACTGCGCCTGCGGGATCGGCGCCGTGAGGACGCGGATCCCGTTGCTCAGTGTGTGTCGCTCGAAGGCTCCCATCGTCCGCGGCATGGTATAGACGCAGTCGTGCCCGGCGGCCTCACCTCCCTCGCGATCGCTGCGCAGCCCTCGTGGCTGCGCGCGCTCCGTGTCGACGACCGCCTGCCCGCCGGGGCTCGCGTCCTGTTCACTGGGTGCGGCACCTCGTACCACGCGGCGCTCGCCGCGGGGCCGGCGGTGCACGCGCTCGATGCGGTGCTCGGCGACGCGCCGCCGGCCGATGTGCTCGTCGCGATCAGCCATGAGGGCGAGACGCAGCTCACGTTGGACGCGGTCAACGGCTTCGCGGGTGAGACCTGGACGATCACGGCGGCGCCCGACGCGTTGATCGCCAGGGCGTGCGATCACGTCGTCGTTGCGATACCCGAGATCGAGAAGAGCTACTGCCACACCGTGAGCTACACCTGTGCGGTGGCGGCAGGGCGCGCGCTGCGCGGCGAGGACGTCTCGCGTTTCGGCGTCGCGGTCGAAGCTGCTCTGGCGGCGCCGCCATTGCCGATCTCCGCGCACGAACGCTGGCTGCTCGTGGGTGCCGGGCGTGACTGGCCGACCGCGCTCGAGGCGACCTTGAAGCTCCGCGAAGGCGTCCACGTCGCTGCCGAGGCGCATCAGACCGAGCAGCTCCTGCACGGGCATCTGGCCGCGATCGATGACGGCGTTCGCGCATTCGTGCTGGAGGGTGAAGGCCGCGCTGCGGAGCGCGCCCACGACGCGGTCGCGGCGTTGCGTGAGCTCGGGTGCGACGTCACGCTCCTCGCCACCTCGCACCCGGTGGTCGACATCGTCCAGTTCCAGCGGCTGACGGTCGATCTGGCCAAGGCGCGCGGCGTCGACCCGGACATGATCCGCTGGGACGAGGAGCCATGGGACAGCGCTCGGAAGGCGACGTGATGACGCACGAGCAGGGGTTGGCGATCGTGCGCTCGGTCATCGACGCTGCGGCGGGGGCCGTCTCGGTCTACATCGTGGATGACCACGGCGAGCTGGTCGCTGCCGCATCGATGGATGGCGCGGCGCCCGACACGCGGCTGAACGCCGAACGCAAGGCGTATACCGCCGCCCGCAGCGACGCGACGACAACGCGCGCGCTGGCGGCCAAAGTTCGCGACGATCCCGCGGAGCTCGCGAGCTTCGATCCGCGGTTCATCTTCTTCCTCGGCGGCGTCGCGGCGTTCTCGGGCGGGCGGCGTGTGGGCGCGGTCGGCGTCAGCGGGCTCAGCGGCGACGAGGACGAGCGCCTGGCCGCCGCGGCGATCCGCTCTGCTGGGCTGGAACCGCCTACCGGTCTTTGAGCCGATAGACGAAACGTAACGCCTGCCAGCTCTCGTCGATCGCGCATGACTTGTTATCGACGAGCCCGTGCGCGAGCCCGATCTCCTGCACCGCGTCGAACGTGAGGTCGGTGTCGATCTTCGCCGTCTTCTTCGGCCAGGCGATCCAGAGGCCGTCCGCCGAACCGAGTGTCTCCTTCAGCGCCGCGAAGCGGCCCTCGAGATCGGCGCGCGAGGTCGTGAAGAAAACGACAACTCCGGCGCCCGCCTTTGCGCCGAGCTTCTGCGCCAGCGGGGTGCCGGAATAGTCATTCCTAGCGGCCATGCCAGGCGGCGAGCAGCTCGGCTTCGCGCTCGGTTGTGAGTCCGACGCCTTCAACCGGCTGGGCGAGCGCCAGCGTGTCGCGCAACGTATCCGCGACCGGGCGTGTGCGGAGGCCCGCGGCGATCGCGCGCGAGACGTTGGTCTGGTGCATGCCCGCATAGGCCGGGTCGGCGATCCAAAGGGGCAACTCCATCCATTCTCCGACATTCTCGGAGACGAGGAACTCGTCCGTGACCCAGGCCGGATCGGCCGTAGAAAGGAGCTCGCTCCAGGCGACACCCTCGCCTGTGGCGTTGAAAACGCCGCTGCCACGGTCGTCGACTAGCCGCACGATCCACTCGGCGAGGTCGCGGACGTCGATGAACTGTGCAAGCCGCTCGGGAGGCCCCGGAGCAAGCACCTCGCCGCCTCGGGCGAGCCGGTGCGGCCAGTAGGTGAAGCGTCCGCTCGGATCGTACGGGCCGACGATCAGCCCGGGTCGGACGGTCAGCGCCCGCTCGCCGTAGGCCTCCTGGACGACCCGCTCGCAGAGCGCCTTCAGCGGCCCGTAGCGCTCGAAGTCGGGCCCGAACTCCTCCGTCGTCTCGTCGTCGAGCGTGCCGACCGGGCTCTCCTCGTCGACAACCTCGCTGAGGTCGGAGTAGACCGACACACTCGAGACGAAGCAGTAGGTATCGACGGCCCCGGCGAGCGCTTCAGCTGACTGCCGCACGACGCGCGGGAAGTAGCCGCAGGTGTCGACGACGGCGTCCCATTCTCTGCCGGCGAGCACCCCGAGCCCTCCGTCGCGATTGCCGTGCACCTGGTCCACGTCGGGATACAGCCCGGCGTTCGTCTCGCCCCGGTTGAACAGCGTGACCTCGTGATCGGTCGCGAGGCTGGCGTCGACGATCGCGCGGCCGAGGAACTTCGTCCCGCCGAGAACAAGCAGCCTCATGTGAGCTCGGCGACCCCGGCGAGCAGCCGGTCGACCTCCTGGGCCGTGTTGTAGTGGACGATCCCGGCCCGAACGGCACCCATCCACGGGTCGAGCCCGAGCGCCTTCATCGTCTCAACGGCGTAATAGTTGCCCCACCACACGGCGACATCCCGGTCGGCGAGGTGGATCGCGACCTCCTCCGACGTGCGTCCCGGCACGTTGAAGCAGAAGGTCGGCACGCGCCCTTCCATCGTGGGCAGCCCGTAGAGCTCGACCCCGTCGGGAACACCGGCCAGGAAACGCTCCCCGAGGGAGTGCTCGTGCGCGGTGATCGCATCCCAGCCGAGCGAGTCGATGTAGTCGACCGCGGCGACGAAGCCCGCGAGCAGCTCGTGCTGGCACGTCCCGTGCTCGAAACGATGGCCGACCGGCTCGTTCGCTGCGGGCCGAACCTTGTACGGCCGCCAGCTTTCGAGCAGCTCGCGCTTTCCGAAGCCGAGGCCCATGTGCGGGCCGAAGAACTTGTACGGCGAGCAGATCAGGACATCGACGTCCAACGCGGCGACGTTGATTTCCCCGTGCGGGCCATAGTGGACGGCATCCGCCCAGGCGAGCGCGCCAGCGCCATGGGCGAGCTCGACGATTCGTCGTACGTCCGGCGCTGTTCCGACCGAGTTCGCGGCGACCGGGAACGCGACGACGCGCGTCCGGTCGGTGAGCTGGCTCTCGAGGTTGTCGTAGTCGAGCGAGAGGTCGTCGTGCACCTCGACGTGCCGCACGACGAGGTCGAGGTCGTGCGCGAGCTCGAGCCACGGCGAGACGTTCGCGTCATGGTCGAGCTTGGTGACGAGGATCTCGTCGCCGGCGCTCAGGGTGCGCCCGAGAGCGCGCGTGAAGTTGAAGTTGATCGACGTCATGCTCGGCCCGAACGCGACCTCGTCCTCCGAGCAGCCGAGGAACTCTGCGGCGCGATTGCGGGCGTGATCGACGAGGTCGGTGGTGTTTCGCGACGTCTCGTAGGGCGCCCCGACGTTGGCGTTGTCGTGGCGCATGTAGTCGGCGATCGCGTCGATCACCTCGTCCGGGCACTGGGTACCGCCTGGCCCGTCGAAGAACGCCAGCGGCCGCTGCAGCGCCGTGTACCTCGCGCGGACCGCCTCGACATCGAGCAACGTCGTCGCCATAACTACAACTCCTCTCCGTCGATCGTCCAGGTGTAGGTCGGCTTCGCTGTCAGCGAGGCGCCGACGAAGCAGTCGCGCTGTGCTTTCTGAACCAGGTCTCGAAGGGCGCCCGGTT
This sequence comes from Gaiellales bacterium, assembly GCA_038216845.1. Lineage (GTDB taxonomy): Bacteria > Actinomycetota > Thermoleophilia > Gaiellales > Gaiellaceae > Gaiella. The sequence continues at coordinate 4,625 of JBBQPW010000036.1, forward strand.
CGGGCCGCGGCTCGACAGTGAGATCGAGCAACACGGTGATCTCGACGAACGCGAAGCGGCCGTCTTCCTCGCGGCGAGTCACCCGCCCGTGTGCGTTGACAGCCGCGGTCGCCTCGACGCCGGCGCGCTTCGCGTGGTACTCGAGGCTCGTCAAGGTGCAGCGGGAGAGCCCTGCGAGCACGAGATGCTCCGGTGTCCAGGCCTTCTCTCGTTCGAGTGGGGCGCCGCCGAGCTCGCTGCGGGAGGTCCAGCCGCGGGTCTCGACGTGGTACTCGAACACACGCGCGCGGGCCTCTGTCATGAGCAGGAGCCTAACGGCGCTGTCCGGTCGGGCGCCTACCGTACCGCCATGCAACGCCTGCGGCCGTTGAGCGAGACGGAGTGCTATCTGCGCTGCTACGGCTGGCGCGGCAGCGAAGAGACGGTGAAGGTTCTTCGAGTCGACTCCGAGCCACGCGAGTCGCCGAGCGTGATGGCCGAGCGGATTCGAATCGCTCTCGAGTCGATGCTCGACGCCCGCGAGCCCGAAGCCGCCTGAACCCGACCCCGAGCGCCGTCCCGGACGTTCTCGGCGCTGGGCTCCGCTGCATCTTCTGTGGGATCAACCCGGGGCGCTTCTCGGACGCAGCAGCAGCGCATTTCGCGAATCCGCGCAACGACTTCTGGCGGCTGCTGCACGCCGCGGGTTTCACGTCACGCCTGTACCAACCGGCCGAGCAGTCCGCGCTCCTGGAGCTCGGTCTCGGCGTGACGAATGCCGCCTACCGGACGACGCCGGGCTCGAGCGATCTCCGTCGCGCGGATTTCGCCGGCAGCGCGACGAGGTTGGAGCGGATCGCGCGTGAGCTGCAGCCCGTGTGGATCGGCTTCGTCGGCAAGGAAGCGTACCGCGGCACGTTCGGCGGGCGCCCGGCGCACGGCGTGCAGGATAGGTCGCTCGGCTCGACAAAGCTGTTCGTGCTCCCGTCGACCTCCCCGGCCAATGCTGCCGTGCCGTGGTCCGAGCGCCTACGCTGGTTCCAGGCACTGCGCGATCTTCTCCCATAGGCGCTTCGGAACCTTCTTCCTCGGAACGCGACTCGGGAGCCGGTGTCTTCGGCAGCCGTGTCCGGTCTCTGACACCGGACCTGTCGCGTTCAGCCGAGTCAGCCGCGCCAGCGATTCGTGATCGGGGGGCGCCAGTCTCGGCCGAACGCCTTCGGTCTTAGCTTCACCCCCGGGGGCGCCTGGCGGCGCTTGTACTCAGCACGGTCGACGAGAGCCAGCGCTCGCTCAACGACATCCGCATCGAACTCGTCCAGAAGCTCCTCTCGCGAGCGATCCAGTTCGACGTACGCCGCGAGCACGGGATCGAGGTCGGCATAGAGCGGCAGCGAGTCCTCGTCGAACTGGTCGTCGCGTAGCTCGGCACTCGGAGCACGCTCGATCGTCGAGACGGGAATCAGCTCGCGGCCAGCACGCTCGTTCAGGTACCGCGCGAGCCGCCACACGTCCGTCTTCAGGACGTCTTTGAGAAGCGAGAAGCCGCCGACCATGTCGCCGTACAGCGTCGAGTAGCCCACCGCGAGCTCCGACTTGTTCCCGGTCGAGACCACCAGCCAGCCATGGGTGTTCGAGAGGGCCATCAGCAGGGTCCCGCGGATCCGTGCCTGGAGGTTCTCGGCGGTGAGCCCCACGGGCCCGCCGCCGGTCGGCTCGCGCAGGACGGCTGCGAACGACTCGGCGATCGCCTCGATCGGCAGCTCTAGGAATACGCAGCCGAGCCTCTCGGCGATGTTCTGCGCATCGGCACGCGTCTCGCCCGACGAGAACCGCGACGGCATCGATACGCAATGGACATGTTCCGAACCGAGCGCATCGACCGCCAGCGCTGCGGTGAGCGCCGAGTCGATCCCGCCGGACACGGCGATCACGATGTCGCGAAATCCATTCTTGACCACGTAGTCGCGCAGGCCGAGCACGAGTGCCCGGCGCATCTGCTCGAGCTCTGGCTCGAATGGGACGACACTCCCGACCACCTCGTCCGCCTGAGCGCGCGGTTCCGCCAGCACTACCGTCTCGACCGCAGGCGCGCCGTCTCGTTCGCGATCGAGCGCGCGCCGGCGCACATCGCGCAGGCGCCGAGCGACTACGTCGGTCGGGTCGATGTCGACGATGAGCAGTGCTTCCTCGAACCCGGGCGCGCGGGCTATGACCGCGCCGGCATCGTCGAGAACAACCGAGTGGCCGTCGAACACGAGCTCGTCCTGCCCGCCGACGAGGTTGCAGAACGCGAGGAAGCACGCGTTGTCGCGCGCGCGGGTCACGAGCATCTCTTCGCGTTCCTCGGCCTTGCCGACGTGGAACGGAGACGCCGAGAGGTTGACGAGCAGCTGAGCGCCGGCCAGCGCAAGGTCTGTCGCCGGCGGCCCCGGCTCCCAGACGTCCTCGCAGATCGTGACGCCGACAAGAGCCTTGCCAAGTTGCAGGAGCACGAGATTGCGGCCGGGCGCGAAGTAGCGGTGCTCGTCGAAGACGCCGTAGTTCGGCAGGTAGCGTTTGCGGTACACACCCTGGACGCCGCCGTCGGCCAGAACCGCACCGCAGTTGTGCAGGTCGCGCTCGAAGAGGGGAACGCCGACGAGCGCGCTGATCCCGGTGCACGCCGCGGCGATCTCGCCGAGCGACGTGCGGGCCGCCGCGACGAACCCGGGACGGAGCAACAGATCCTCGGGCGGATAGCCGGTGACAGCGAGCTCGGGGAACACGATCAGGTCGACTCCCTCACTCCGCGCGGCATCGAGTTGCGCGAGGATCCGGTCGCGGTTGCCGTCGAGGTCGCCGACGACGACATCGATCTGCGCCAGCGCGAGCCTCATGCTGTCATCCTGCCGGAGCGAGGAGTGTGTCGAACGGCACGGACGGTTTTCGCCTGAGAGTCACAAACCAAGTCTACGCATGAACGAGTCCACAATTGTCATTCCCCGTCGCTTCTGCGGCCCGGCCGCGTCCGGCAATGGCGGCTACGTCTGCGGCCGACTCGCGGCGTTCGTCGACGCGGAGGCGGTCGAGGTAACGCTTCGCCTCCCGCCGCCGCTCGATCGGCCACTCCGCGTCACCGAGCAGCAGAAGCACGTCCGACTTCTCGATGGCGAACTCCTCATTGCAGAGGCCGTCGCTGCCGACCTTGATCTGGAGGCACCCGCACCCGTCCCGTGGGACGTCGCGGTCGCTGCATCGGCCGGGTACTCCGGATTCGAGGAGCACGCGTTCCCCGAGTGCTTCGTCTGCGGGCCTGCGCGTGAGCCAGGCGACGGGCTGCGTATCTTCGCAGGACCCGTCGCCGGCGTTTCAGGACTTGTGGCCGCTCCCTGGGTAGCGCGGGAAGGTGCGCCGGAGATCGTCTGGGCTGCGATCGACTGCCCGGGAGCGTTCGCCGTCGGCTTCAGCGCGCGCGGTGAGACGGTCCTCGGCCGTATGACTGCGCGGGTTCTCGCTCTCCCTGCGGCAGGAGAGCGCTGTGTGGCCGTCGGCTGGCCGATCGGGGAGGAAGGCCGCAAGCTCTACGCCGGCACGGCGCTGTTCTCTGAGGTGGGTGACCTGCTGGCGTGCGCCCGCCAGACCTGGATTGTGCCGCTCGGTTAGTATCTGCTAACTTAGTGAACACTAGCTTGAAGCGAGGAAGGGCGGATCGGATGAAGGCTCGGATCTTGGCAGAGGAGAACAGGAAGTGGTGGACGCTCGCGGCCGTCGCGTTTGCGCTGTTCATGATCATGCTCGACAACACGGTCGTGAATGTTGCGCTGCCGTCGATCAGGCGCGACCTCGGCATCAGCTTGAGCTCCCTCGAATGGGTCGTCTCGGGGTACGCACTCTCGTTCGCGGTGCTGATGCTCACCGGCGGAAAGCTGGCGGACATGTTCGGTCGGCGGCGGGTCTTCGTTATCGGCCTGGCCATATTCGTGCTCGCCTCGCTCGCGTGCGGCCTTGCGACCGGCGCTGGATTCCTGATCATCGCGCGCGTCGTCCAGGGTGTCGGCGCGGCGCTCATGCTGCCTGCGACGCTCTCGATTATCACCGCGACTTTCCCACCCAGGGAACGGGGAACCGCCCTCGGCATCTGGGCGGGGGTCTCTGCCATGGCGCTCGCGATCGGGCCGCTCGTCGGCGGGCTGATCGCCGAGCACATCGGCTGGAACTGGATCTTCTACATCAACGTCCCCGTCGGGCTGATCGGGATCGTGGCGGCTCTCGTCGTGATCCCCGAGTCGAGGGACACGTCGCATGAGCAACGGCTCGATGCACCCGGCCTGATCACGTCGGGCATCTCATTCTTCGCCGTCGTGTTCGCGCTGATCGAGGCGAGTCGCTACGGCTGGGGCTCCGCCGTCATCGTCGGACTCTTCGCGCTCGCGGCGCTCTCGATCGTGGCGTTCGTCGTCGTCGAGCAGCGTCAGCGGCTCCCCATGTTCGACCTTGCGTTGTTCCGGAACCCGACGTTCGTCGGTGCGAACATCGTGGCATTGCTCGTCACCCTCTCGATGTTCGGTGTCTTCTTCTTCATCTCGCTCTACTTGCAGAACGTCCTGGGCGACTCGGCCGTCCGTGCAGGGGCCACGTTCCTGCCGATGACGTTGCTGATCATCTTCGTCGCGCCGGTCGCTGGGAAGTTCTCCGATCGGCTCGGCTCGCGGGGCCTGATGGCCGGGGGCATGACGCTCACCGGCGTCTCGCTGCTCCTGTTCGCGAGACTCGAGTCGCACTCGTCGTTCTGGGTGATCCTGCCCGCGCTCGTCATCGGCGGCTTCGGAATGGCACTGACGATGACGCCAATGACGGCCGCCGCTCTGAGCGCGGTGCCGGTCGACAAGGCCGGTGTCGGCTCCGGGATGCTGAACACGTTCAGGCAGGTAGGCGGTGCGCTCGGGATCGCCGTCATGGGGGCGATTCTCTCCAACCGCGAAGCAGCGAAGCTCCACGCGGGTGCGACGCAGGTCGAGGCGTTCGTCTCCGGTTTACACGCGGCCCTGTACGTCGGTGCTGCCGTTGCGTTCGGCGCCGCCCTCGTGGCCGTGGCGATGATTCGCAGCCATGCCATCCGCGACGGTGCGCCGCGTGACGTTGCGATGGACGCCGAAGCAGCATGAAACCGGCGGCAGAGCGAGGTCTTACTGCGTCGGGAAAGGCCCGCCACGCGGGCGGGCGCCTGCCTGCGCCCGAACGCCGCTCGGCGATCGTGGATGCTGCGCTTCAGGTCTTCTCGAGCGGCAGCTACAGCGGAGCGACGACCGCCGAGATCGCGCGTCAGGCCGGTGTTTCCGAGCCGATCCTCTACCGCCACTTCGCATCGAAGAAGGAGCTCTACTTCGCCTGCCTCGACGAGGGTTGGCGTCGGCTCGAGGGTCTTTTTGAAGCGGCTATCGCAGAGCACGGTCCGGCCGAAGCCTGGCCTCGGCTGGGTCCATTCGCGATGCGCGAGCTGAAAGCTCTACTCCCGCATCTCTGGATGCAGGCGGTCACGGAGGCGGGCGAGGACGCGGAGATCCGGCTCTACGTGCGACGGCATATGCGACGGGTGCACGACTACTTCGCCGATGCCTTGCGAGATGCGCAGAATGCGGGCGTCATTCCTGCCGATCGCGACGTCGACGCCGAGGCGTGGATCTTCATTGCCGGCAGCCTGCTCGCGGCGACCGCCGACCGGCTGGGAGGGCCGCTTGGCGCCGCGGACTTTGCGGCAATCAAGACGCAGCGCAGGCGCTGGCTCTTCGGCACCGGCTAGACAACGGCCCCAGAAAAGGAAACGTCCCCGGCTGCGGCTTCCGGGGACGTTTCCAGTGAGGCGGTTCGCTTGCGCTCGAGAGAGTGCAGTTCGTGGCTCTGCGGCCCACCCACGTACTCCGGTCTCTCTCCCAACGCCTGCTCCGCCTCCCGCATCGATCTGGCGTTGATCGGTGCGAGGTTCGTGACGGCGACTCTAGAAGCCATGTCCTAAAAAGTCAAGTAGCCTAGTCAAGTGATTTGCGGTACGGTTCGCTTCACTGATGCGACGTGGTTCGACATCGCAGTGAGCGAGCTGATCCCGATTCCGGCGGTTTCGACTGATCCGACAGGTCATGTCCCGGGGGCCGGCATGGGCGCTAGGCTTCGCTCTCTGCGCGTCGCGGCGGGACTGACGCAGACCGATCTCGCAGGCGACCGGTGCTCGAAGGAGTACATCAGCCAGATCGAGCGCGGCAAGACGCGTCCTACCTCGGACACCGTCGAGTGGCTTGCAGCGTACCTCGACGTTGCCCCGTCGTTTCTCGCCACGGGCGTCGCGACGGATGTCCGCAACAGGCTCGAAGCTACCCTCGCCCGTGCCGAAGCGCTGAGTGAAGCCCATCGTTTCGATGAGGCTCTCGAGATCTTTTCCGTCGCTCGTACGGAGATCGGTGGCGCCGGCGGCATCGAGCTCGAGGTGAGAGCGCTCGCCGGCGAGGCGTGGGCGCGAATGGAGCTCGGCGAGGTTCGTGAGGCGATTACGTTGCTCCAGCGCGCGCATGCGTCCGTCGAAGCGCCGGAGTTCAACGACGTCGATCGTGCCGACATCCTGTTCCGGCTCGGAGTTAGCCGCTACAAGCTCGCGAGCATCGCGACCGCGGTCGGCCTGCTCGACCAGGCGCTCGCTCTGGCGGAGCGGTCCGAGCTGCCGTGCGACCTCTTGCGCGCGGACATTCTCGGCTGGCGCTCGCGTTGCCGTCGTCATCAGCGGGACTTCGAGGCTGCGCGCGAGGACGTCGAGCGCGCCCTCGAGCTTGCGCAGGCCATGGACGATCGCCGTGCGATCGCGAACGCGTATTACCAGGCGTCCCTCGTCACCGAGCGGATGGGGCATTCGATCGCCTCGCGCAACTACGCGCAGCGGGCGAAGGCGCTGTACGAGGAGCTCAACGATCGACGCACAGTCGGTCGGCTGACGCAGAACCTCGGCGGGCTCAATCTTCTTCTCGGCAAGCCGGCGCAGGCGATCAAACAGCTCAAGGCTGCGTTCACGATCGCCGTCGAGTCGGACTCCAAGCCGGATGCCGCACAGGCACTCGGCAACCTCGGGACGGTGCACCTTCATCTCGAGGAGTACGACGCGGCCGACGACTGTGCGCGCCGGGCGCTCGAGCTGTTCGAAGATCGCGAGGACTATCTGCAGGAGATCGGCCAGGCACACGTGGTGCTCGGGCGTGCACTGATGGCGCGCGAGCGGCTGGACGAGGCGGGGGAGTGCTTCAGGGCTGCGGACTCAAGTTTTGAGCGACTTGGGTCGATCAGCTACAGAGCGGGGGCGTGGGTCGCGTTGGGTGACCTCGCGAGTCGTCGTGGGGACGACCGTGAGGCGGCGCGGCTGTATCGCAATGCGGCGGCGACGCTGCAAGACATCCGCTTCTAGGAAGGAGGCACCCCATATGAAGGTTCGCCTGATCCTTCATCGCAGCTGGACCGACGGCCACTAGTCGCGGATAGACTCGGGCGCAGATGTCGCGCCCTCTTGTGGCCCTCATCGCCCTGAGCTGTGCGCTGACCGCCGGACTTCTGTTCGCGGGGTGCGGCAGCTCAGGGCGATCTTCGTCTCCGTCGTGTTCGGGATCCGCACCGACTCCCTCGAAGGAGACGCTCCAGTCTCTGGCTGGGCATTCGCCGATTGCAGTTGTTCCCGGGACGGAGGACTTCCAGCCAGGACCCAATCGCTTCTCGTTCCTGATCATCGACAGCGCGTCGCGTGCGATCTCGACGCCGACCGCGTGCCTGTGGGTTTCGACCGGCCTGAAGAGCGTTCCCTACGAGCGAACCGTCGCGCACAGCGAGCGGATCGGAGTGGTGGGTGGTGCAGCGGCTCCTGTCGGCTCGATCTATGTCGCGCACGTCGATTTGCCGCGACCGGGCAAGTACTGGATCCTGGCTGTTCCGGCAGGCTCTACGAAGCCGATCGCCGCGTTGGCGAATGCGGTCGTCCCGGCAACGCGGGTCGGGGCGCCTAGAGTCGGCGATCAGGCGATCGCATCCACGACGCCGACGCTAGCGAGCACGGGCGGCAGGCTCGCAACGGTGAGCACCTCGGCGCATCCGGATCCGCGTCTCTACCGACTGTCGGTCGCCGGTGCGTTGGCAGCGCATTCGCCGTTCGTCGTCACCTTCGCGACGCCGAGGTTCTGCACGAGCCGCACCTGCGGACCTGTCGTGGATGTCGTCGACGCAGTCGCGAAGAAGCTTGCGGCGACACCCGTGCGCTTCAT
>JBBQPW010000037.1:0-12772 GCA_038216845.1 Gaiellales bacterium
GACTGGACGACGACCGCGTTCTTTTCCAATCGCGAGGAAGGACTTGGAGTCGAGATCGGGCATGACGCTGAGACTGAAGCGGCGTTCGCCCGCGCCCTGCTCCTCCTGCTCGACGAGCCCGTCGGATCGTTGCGGGAAAAGGGGCCGCTGCGCGCGGGTGACCTAGGCGCGCTGCTCGATCCGGACCCCGTGAAGACGCTGCTGCGCTGGCTCAACGACCCGGCGAGCCTCGAGAGCCTCGACCAAGCGGCCAGAGACGAGTTCGCACGCGTTGCCCGTGACGACTACGGCTTCACCCCGGCCGACGAAGGGCCGATCGTCGCTGCAGAGCACCTTGGCGAGCGCAAAGGGGTCTGGAAGATCGTCTGGGACAGGTTCGCTGAGAACCCGACCCGCTACCCCGGTGTCGTCGAGCGGCTGCGGCAGGCGCGACCCGTGGAAGTCCTGGTCGTCGACCATCCAGGCTCGTGGCCTCAGGACAACGAGTACGCAGAAGCCGCGCTACGGTCCGGCCTGACCGCACTCCGAGACCGGCCGGTCGACGAAGTTCGCGCCGCCGTGAGGCGGCTCGAAGTCGAGCACGGTGAGCGTCGCGAGTGGGTTTGGGCTGCGCTTGGACACGCCCCGCTGGCCGTTGCCCTCAGCCATCTCGCCGTCCTTGCCGAGCAGACCGAGAGGCAGCTCGGCGGCGAAGCTGCAGTCGAGATCGCAGAGGCCTACGCAACAACCGGTTGGCGCGCTGACGATGCCGCGCTACTCGCCGTGGCGGCGGTCGAGGCGACGCCCGACCGGCAAGCCGTAGAGGGGACCGTTGCGTCGCTCTATCGCCCATGGGCGGACGCTTGCGCAAGGCGGTTTCAGGAGTCCGCCGTGGCGCACGGGACAGCGGAGTTCGGACGGGAGTCGGCGCTTCCGAGCGCGGGCGAATGCGTTCTCTTCACAGACGGCCTTCGGTTCGACCTCGGCGCTCGTCTCGAACGGCACCTTCGAGAGCGCGGCGTCGAGGCCGAGCTCAGCTGGCAGCTAGCGGCACTGCCGAGCTTGACCGCGACAGCGAAGCCAGCGGTGTCGCCGGCGGCCTCGCTTCTCGCTGGAGGGAGTGGATTCGACACGACCATTGTCGAGTCGGGACAGACCGTCACGGCCGACTTGTTGCGAAAGACGATCGCTTTGGAGGGCATCACCGTCGTGGCGAACGGCACGCTCGCCGAGCCGGCCGCGTCCGGCTGGACCGAATTCGGCAACATCGACGAGATCGGTCACAGCCACGCTGATCGGTTCCCGCACGCCGTCACTGCCCAGGTCGGCGACATCGCCGACCGCGTGCTTGCTCTCCTCGACGAGGGCTGGACGGTGGTGCGCGTGGTCACGGACCACGGCTGGCTTTACGTCCCCGGCGGGCTCGAGAAGGCGAGTCTGCCCGAGCACCTCACGGTTACGCGGAAGGGCCGAGCGGCTCGACTCAGGGATGATGCTGGGCCTGTCGACCACCCCGTCGTGGCGTGGCGCTGGGATCCCGACGTCCGCGTCGCCGTCGCGCCGGGCCTCTCCTGCTACGTCGCCGGTCGCGTCTACGAGCACGGCGGCCTGAGCCCGCAAGAGTGCGTCACGCCGGTGCTCATAGTGAGAAGACCTGGCGTCGTAGGCGCGGTGTCCATCAGCGAGGTCACGTGGGTCGGAATGCGCGTCCGCGTCGCGCTCGAGGGCGCGCCGCATGGAGCGACGGTCGACGTGAGGACGAAGGCGGCGTCGGCTGCAGCGTCGAAACTGGATGCTGTCGTAATGATCAGCGATGGAACCGCATCTGCCCTTGTCATCGACCCGGATGCCATGGGCGAAGCGGCGTTCGTCGTCGTACTAGTCCCCGGTGGGACTCTCCTCGCGCAGCGCTCGACGACGATCGGCGGCGACCGATGAGCCTGGACGCACTCGACCGTCTTGCAGCCGAAGCATTCCCCGGATTCGTCGTGCGAAAGGACCTCGCGCTGCGCTTCAAGGGGCAGTACCCCGTTCCGACCTACGTTGGTGAGTTCCTCATCGGGCGCTACTGCGCCACGACCGACGAGGACGAGATCGACGAAGGGCTGAAGATCGTCGAGCGGCTGATGGCCGACCGCACGGTGCGCGCCGGCGAGCACGAGCTCTTCAAGTCGCGCGCACGCGAGGACGGCAGCGTCAAGGTGATCGATCTGATCACAGCGCGTCTGGACACGGCGACCGATGCCTACCTCGCGACGCTGCCAAGTCTCCAGATCAAGGACGCGCGGATCTCGGGAGACGACGTCCGCGCGCACGAGAGGATGCTGACCGGGGGCTTCTACGGAGAGGTCGAGCTCGAGTACGACGCTTCGATTGCCGTCGAGGCGAACGGCCGGCCGTTCTCGATCGACACCATCCGGCCAATCCAGCTCTCGACGCGGGGCGCTCTCGAAACGCTTGCGGCCGGCCGCTCGCGCTTTACGACCCAGGAGTGGAAGCATCTGCTGCTACGCAGCGTCGGATTCGAGCCGGAGCTCTTCACTCCGCGTGCGCAAGCCATCCTCTTGCTGCGGATGGTTCCGTTCGTCGTTCGCAACTACAACATGGTCGAACTCGGCCCGCGGGGCACGGGCAAGTCGCACCTCTTTCAGCAGATCTCGCCGTACTCCCACCTGATCTCGGGTGGGAAAGCGACTGTCGCGCGCATGTTCGTAAACAACGCGACAGGCCAGCGTGGACTCGTAGCGCAGTACGACGTCGTCTGCTTCGACGAGGTGTCCGGCGTCTCGTTCGACCAGAAGGACGGCGTCAACATCATGAAGGGCTACATGGAGTCAGGAGAGTTCTCGCGCGGGCGGGAAAGCATCCGGGCTGACGGCAGCCTGGTGTTCGTAGGGAATTTCAACGTGGATGTCGAGCACCAGCAGCGGATCGGGCACCTATTCGGGCCGCTGCCTCCCGAGATGCGACACGACACGGCATTCATGGATCGGATCCACACATATGTCCCAGGCTGGGATGTTCCGAAGCTGAATCCCGAGCTCTTCACAGACCACTTTGGTCTCGTGAGCGACTTCATCTCCGAGTGCTGGAGCCAGCTTCGTTCGCAGACGCGCCTCACGCAGATTCGCGACCGCGTACTTCTCGGTGCCGCGCTGAGCGGCCGCGACATCAGCGCTGTCAACCGCACGCTGGACGGACTTCTCAAGCTTCTCTATCCGGACGGGGACGCGGAGATCGCCGAAGAGGACTTGGAGTGGGCGGTTCGCCTCGCGCTCGAGTGCCGGCGGCGAGTCAAGGAACAGCAGAAGCGGATCGGCAGCGCAGAGTTCAGGAACACGCAGTTCAGCTACCGGATAGGCGAGGACGGCGTCGAGCACTTCGTAGCTACGCCCGAGATCCAGAGCGACGAAGAGATCGGTTCCGATCCGCTGCCACCCGGACAGGTGTGGGCGATCAGTCCAGGCGGAGCGAGTGAAGGCGTCGGGCTCTACCGAATCGAGGTGAACGAGGCGCCTGGGTCAGGCGTGAAGGTCATCAATCGTCCAGTGCCAGCGCCCTTCACGGAGAGCCTTCGCACCGCCGAGCAGAACCTCGTCAGCCGCGCTCGCGAGCTCGTCGGCGACCGCGAGCCGCGGCAGCATGAGTTCACGGTGCAACTGCGAGCCTTCGACGCGCCCAAGACGGGCGCCGCGATCGGGGTTCCGGTGCTGCTAGCGATGGCTAGTGCCCTCCTCGAGAAAAGCCTTGCGGGTGGGCTGGTAGCTGTCGGGGCGATCAACCTCGGCGGCGGCGTAGATCCGATCTTCAACTCGGTCGACATCGTGGAGCTTGCAGCGGAAAAGGGGGCGACGACCGTCCTGATGCCTGTCTCGGCGCGGAGACAGTTAAACGACCTCTCGGACGAGATGGCGACGAAGCTCACGGTCGTCTTCTACCTGGACGCGAAGGATGCCCTGTTGAAGAGCTTGGCCGACTGATGCAGTCGTTCCTGCTTCCGATCACCGCACGCGATGCGGCCACGCTGAAGCAGGCCCTGGAGGGTGCGAAACCGGTTCGGCCTGAAGATGCTGTGGCCACGTATGCGCTTGCGACCGCCAGCGGGTCGCGGTCAGGACCGGCGAGGCTGTCGTGACGTAAGGCCCGCCGCCTTGCATGCCGACTCGTCAACACGATGCAGCTGTCAGATACCGGATCGATCCGCCTGTCGCCGTCCGACCTGACGGCGTACCTAGCCTGTCCGCACCTCACAACCCTCTCGATCGAGGTGGCCCTGGGCGATCGGGGGCAGCCGCACGTGCGAGAGGCTCTTGCGCAACTCGTAGCGGACAAGGGGGATCTTCACGAGGCGCGGTATCTCGAGTACCTTCGGGACCAAGGCAAGCAGGTCGTCGAGATCGAGCTCCCGAAACAATCGGGCGCGTTCGCCGCTTCGCACTCGGAAACAGTCGCCGCGATGCGCGACGGGGCCGAGATCATCTACCAGGCCACCTTTGCGCGCGACGATTGGCGTGGCCGCGCCGACTTCGTTGTGCGAGTGGAAGAGCCGTCCGACCTGGGCGCCTGGAGCTACGAGCCCCACGATACGAAGCTTGCACGTAGCGCGAAGCCGGCCGCGGTGCTCCAGCTTGCCTGGTACGCGGGGGAGATCGGCGCGATCCAGGAACGGCTGCCGGAACGGTTGCACGTGGTGTTGGGCACCGGCGAAGTGGAGACCTACCGGCCCGGGGACGTAGAGGCGTATTTGCGTGTCGCGCAGCGGCGGCTGCGGACGCATGTCGAACAGCGGCCGGAGACGTATCCCTGGCCCTGCGAGCACTGCTCGCGCTGCGATTTCGTCGCGGTCTGCCGCGAACGCTGGGTCAGCGATGACCATCTCACGCGGGTCGCCTCGATCCGCCGCGACCAGATTGGCAAGCTCGCAACCGTCGAGGTGACCACTCTGACGACTCTTGCGGAGGCTACGCCCGGGTTAGCCGTTCGTCGGCTGGCACCGCCCATGGTGGACAGGCTGCGCGACCAGGCGGCCCTCCAGCTGCACCGTTACCGGAGCGGCGAGCTGAGGTATCGGCTACTCGAGCCCGAGGAGCGGCGTGGGCTGGGGCTGCTGCCAGCGCCGTCGCCGGGAGATGTGTTCTTCGATATGGAGGGGGATCCGTTCTACGACCCGGCTTCCGGACTCGAGTTTCTGTTCGGGGTGCTCTGGCGAGAGGCTGAGGGGGCGGTGACGTATCGGCCGTTTTGGGCGCACGACCGTGACGGCGAACGTCGGGCGTTCGAGGAGTTCGTCGACTTCGTAGGCGAGCGCCGGCGCGTCTTCCCGGAGATGCACGTTTATCACTACGCCGCGTATGAGCCCTCGACGCTCGCCCGACTGATGGGGATGCACGCGACGCGGGAGGAGGAGATCGACGAGTTCTTGCGCGGCGAGGTTTTTGTGGATGTGCTGCAGGTCGTGCGGCAAGGGATGCGTGCGGGGGTCGAGTCATATTCGCTAAAGGACATCGAGAAACTGTTCTTCACACGCCGGGCGGAGGTGAACTCGGGTAACGAGGCAGTGATCGAGTTCGAGCGGTGGCTCGACGACCGTGATCCCGCGCGGCTCGAAGCGATTGCCGCCTACAACGAGGAGGATTGTTTAGCGACGCTCGAGCTGCGGGACTGGCTGCTCGATCGGCGACCGGAGGCAGAGCGCGAGCACGGCGTTGCGATCCCGTTCCTGCCGCCCCCCGTCGGCCGGCCAAAGGTCGAGACCGACGAGGCGCCGGACGAGACCGTCCGTCTGCGCGAAGGGCTCCTGGCCTCGGCGGGCGACGGTGACGGCCGCGCGCTCTGCGCCCGCCTGCTCGACTACCACCGTCGGGAAGCCCGCCCCGGCTGGTGGTGGTACTTCCGTCGGTTGCGCATGACAGACGAGGAGCTGGTCGAGGACGGCGAGGCGCTTGGGTGCCTTGAGCACGACGGAGGAGAGCCGGTGGATCTCTCGCTCGCAAATCGGCGGGCGAGGTCGCTTGAGTGGAGGTTCAGCTTCCCTCCGCAGCAGCACCAGTTCGACGCGGAGGACGGCGGGTTCGACCCGCATGAAGAGGGAACAGGCTGGACCGTCTCAGAGGTCGACAACGCGACTGGCGTGATTCGACTGCGACGGAGCCGGGATCTGCGCGATAAGCCGCTGCCGACGTCGCTCGTTCCCGGCGGCCCGATTGGGACGAAGGCACAGCAGGAGGCGTTGCGCCGTGTTGCCGCATCGATGCTCGCGAGCGACGGCTTGTACCTGCATCTGGAGCGGCTGCTGCGGCGCGAGCCACCGCTCGGTGGTGCGTCAATGCAACGTCGCGAGCTGGAAGAGCAGCGCTCTCTCCTCGATCGGCTTGAAGGCTCGTTCCTCGTCGTTCAGGGGCCGCCGGGGTCGGGTAAGACGTACCGTGGCGCACGCCTGATCACGCATCTGCTCGCCCAAGGCCGGAAGGTCGGGATCACGGCGCAGAGTCACAAGGTGATCCACAACCTGCTCGCCGAGGTCGAACGCGCGGCTGCCCAGGATGGCCTCGACTTCAAGGGAATCAAGCGTGGCGATCACTGGGAGAGCACGCACATCAAGACGAGCGACTCGATCACCGCAGTGCTCGATCCTGAGGTCACGCTGGTTGCGGGTACTGCCTGGCTGTTCGCGCGCAGCGAACTCGATGGCAAGCTCGACACCCTCTTCGTCGACGAGGCCGGCCAGTACAGCCTTGCAGACACGATCGCCTGCGGCACCGCAGCCAGGCGGATCGTGCTGCTCGGCGACCCGCTCCAACTTGCCCAGGTGACGCAGGGGGTTCACCCAGACGGCTCCGGCGCGAGCGTGCTCGAGCACGTGCTCGGCGAGCACGAAACGGTCCCGGAGCATCTGGGCGTCTTCCTCGACGAGACGCGACGCATGCATCCAAAGGTCTGCCGCTTCGTGTCGCAAGCGTTCTACGAGGGCCGGCTTGAGTCGATCCCGGCGTGTGCGCAGCGGACGACCTCCGACGGCGTCGGCGTCCGCTGGCTCGAGATCAGCCATGAAGGAAACCGCGTTGACTCGGAGGAGGAGGCGGAGGCGATCGCAGCAGAGACCGAGCGCCTCGTCGGTCAGACCTTCCGAGATGGAGGCGTCGAACGCCCGCTCACCCACGCAGACGTGATGGTCGTCGCGCCCTACAACGCACAGGTGCGGCTGCTGCGGGAGCGACTCCCGCGCGCCGTAGAAGTCGGCACGGTCGACAAGTTCCAGGGGCGTGAAGCCGCGGTTGTCTTCTACTCGATGGCGTCATCGAGCGGAGAGAACATCCCGCGCGGGCTCGATTTCTTGATGTCCCGAAACCGGCTGAACGTCGCCGTCTCGCGCGCGCAGTGCCTCGCCTACGTCGCCTGCTCGCCGCGGCTCCTCGACGTCGACTGCCGCACAGTCGAGCACCTGAAGCTCGCGAACGCACTCTGCCTGTTCGTAGAGCAGGCAGAGCTTGAGAGGGTGCGTCTGTAATGGCGGCTTCGATCGGTCCGGACGACCTCGACATCTATGAGTCTCCTCGGCCGAGCCTTCTACGGGAAATCAGCGGCCTCGAGCCTGTCGAGAAGGGCTCGCATGTGCTGTTGGAAGCTGTGCGCTCGACGCAGCGGCTGGCTGCGGGCGACGTGGGCGGCACCGTTTGGCTCGGCCTCTGGCCTGCCGAGCTCAAGGAACAGGCCGTATATCTCTACGGGCGGCACCTCGCGCGTCCGATGCTCTCGACTGCTCTCTTACAAGGCTGGACGGCGGCGGCAGCACCCCAGCTTGCTTTCCGAAACTCTCAGTCTGCCCTCCGTCTCTATTTGGCAGTGGACACCGATCCGCTCGAGTACGCGCGCCGGTGGGAAGACGAGGACCTGAGCTGGGTCGGGGCACACTCGCGCGCGGATGTGAACCGGAAGGTGTGGCCTTGGCTCAAAAGTCGCGGCTACGCAACCGACCAGGACGACCGTGTCCTCGAGGACTGGCTCACTTCTTGCCTCGGCAGGCGGGACGCATTCCTGCGACCCGGTCTTCGCCTGAAGCGCCGGTGCGAGCCGGAGGACTCGCCCGCTGGGCTCCGCCGCGAGATCAACGCCATTCTCGCCGCGGCCGGAGAGCCCAGCCTTCCCGACTAGAACAACTTGTGCGACGTCCGCTCGCGCGGCGCCCGCTCGGGGAAGCGTTTTATCCCGACTCCGTCGAGTGCTCCCGTTGCGGGATGCGTCGCGAACCGCGGTAGCAGCGCCTTCAGGTAGCCGCGTGCTTGCCCATTGCCGCGCTCGGCGGCCGCCGTGATCGCGCAGATGAGGTCGGCGCACTGCAGCCCGATCGAGTAGTGGCTCGGCCCGAGAAAGAGGCCCTCGACGATCCGGTCGAGAAGTGAGTAGGGACTGCCGTCCTTGGTCAGGTCGGCGAAGAAACGGCGCAGACGCGCGTCGTCCTCGCGGAAGCGGCTGTCGACGACAATCATTCCGACGTCGTCGGCGGCCTCGAGCAGTAGCTGGAAGCGCTCGGCGAGGAACATCAGCCCGGTCGCGTAGGTGTCCTCGTCGTTCGCGAAGAACTCAGGCGTGGCGGTGGCGCCGAGCTCGATGTCGAGCAGGCTCACATAGCAGCTCACGGGCGAACGGGCGAGGGCGCTCACGATCGCGTCCGCCAGCGCGGGCGGAACCTCGCCGGTGCGGATGCCGTGCCACTTCACCTCTCGCCCGGCCGGCCAGGACTGCTCAGCGAGAGTCGCCTGCCAGAGATCGCGCAGCGCGTGCCAGTCACGATCGCGCAAAGCGACGCCGCCGATCGCGAAGAAGCGCCGCTCGGAAAGCTGGCCAGACTCGTCGAGAAAGAGGAGGTGCATCCTCGTATCGGTACGCGGACCGTCGTCGCCCGTCAACCAGAGCCTCGTAAGATCGCCGTCCGGCGCGGCCGACATGGTTGGTACATGTCCGTTTCAGCCGGTATTGGTAGCGCCCCAGGGAACTCGCAGAGGCGCGCGGACGTACCGGCGCCGTTCGCGTACGCGGTGTTCGACTGCGAGACGACCGGGACGCGGCCCGGCCGGGATGAGATCGTGTCGTTCGCAGTCGTGCGGCTGACCGCCAACGGCGCCGAGACCGCTAGATTCGCGCGACTCGTCTGCCCGTCGTGCCCGATTCCAGCCGAGGCGACGGCTGTGCACGGGATCGGCGACGAGGACGTTGCATCCGCGCCATCCTTCGGTGAGATCGCCCTCGAGCTGCGCACACTCCTCGACGGAGCGGTGTTCGTCGCGCACAACGCACCTTTCGACCTGGGCATGCTTCAGCACGCGTTCGCGTCTGTTGGCATCGACTACTGCCCTGTCGGAGTGGCGTGCACGCTCGACGCGTTCCGGCTGCTCGAGCCACTCGCGGGAAACCATCGCCTGGAGTCGATCTGCGAGCGGCGCAACATCGTCCTCGACGGTGCACACGAAGCCGTAAGCGACGCGCTCGCAACAGCCGCGCTGCTGCGCATACTCCTTGACGGAGGCATCGCGCCCGAGACCGTGGAGCTCGACCACACGGCGTTCATGCGGCTCCGCTCGCGCGGGGATACGCGGCCCGCCTCAGAGCGGCAGATCCGCAGGGTGTTCGGGCTCGCACGCTCGGCAGGCTTACTGCTCCCTGCGGGCTGCGTCGATCACAACCAGATCGTCGCGCTCGTCGAGCGCGTCTCCGGAACCGCCGACGTTGACTCACTCACGCGCGAGCAGGTCCAGGACGTATACGACGCCCTCGAGCGCCTGATCGCAGCTTCCCCGGCCAAGCGCGCCGCATGAGTCGTGTCGTCCTCGTGCTTTGCCTGGCCGCGGCCAGCGGGCTGGCAGCGACCGCTGGTGCAACGCACCTGCCATCCGGCGGTCAGCTCTCGCGCATCGCGCGCGTCATCGACGGCGACACGGTTGCTCTCGCGAATGGCGCGCGTGTCCGTCTCGTCCAGATCGACACGCCCGAGGTCTACTACTCACCCGAGTGCTACGGAAAGCAGGCGTCAGCGGTCACGAAGCACCTTCTTCCGGTCGGCACGCTCGTCCGTCTCTACCGGGAGCCGAAGACGGACGCCGTCGACCAATACGGTCGCCTGCTCGGCTACGTCGTTCGGGTCAGCGACGGGTTGAACGTCAACGTGCAGCTCGTCCGAGTGGGCGCTGCGGGCCCGTACTTCTACGGCTATCGGCGCGGCCGCTACGCCAATCTGCTCGTACGGCTCGCCCTCCGCGCGCGAGCGAAACACATCGGTCTGTGGGGCCATTGCCCGGACACTCCGTACGACCCGAACCACGGCATCTCGACCGGACGTGGCTAGGTCGACGGGCTACCGTTAGTGTCATGCAAGTCGACTCTCGAACCGAGCTCGTGATCGCCGTCGAGATCGCGAAGCGCCTGGAGATCTCGCCGCAACGCGTCAATGTGTTCGCGAGCGGCCCGGGCTTTCCGAAGCCGCTTGGCAAGCTAGGCCGGTCGTTCGTATGGCGCTGGAGCAGCGTCGAGCGGTGGGCTCGGTCGACCGGCCGGCTTCCCGCCGAGTCGTAGCCACAGCAACTTCGCAGTAGACGCAGATCCACCCTTCGGGTGAAAGTGCCGTTACCACGCGCGGCCTCTTCTCAGGCCGTAGGGGTTGTCTCAAATCAACACGTCGCGAAGGAGGAGCAGTGGAGTACCGAGTCGACCGAGACGCGCTCGACGAGTTCATTAACCGTCAGGTCGACCTGATCGAGGCCGCTTCGATTCCGAAGCTGCTCGCTGACGTAGTCGAGCTGCGTCTCCGACACGAAGCCGTCAGCCGCGATGAAGTCGCCGCGCTCTGGCTCGGCGCCGGTCTCGCGACGCATGTGGGTCTCGCCATCTTCGAGGAGCCAGAGCGCTTCATCCATGTCTCAAATCCCGCGCCGCTCGCGGCCTGAACAGGAGGAACTGATGCAGACCGAACAACCGACCTTCCGTCTGGACGAGGCTCGGGGGCCGCTCTGGTTCGGCGGCGATGCGGGCTGGGGCGATGCCGTCCGCATCGTCGACCCGAACACCGCGCAAAGCGCCGAGGCGATGATCGCCGCCGTCGGTCTCAGCTGGATGGTGGAGCAACATCCGCTGGAAGCCGTGGTCGCGCATGGCGGCGAGCCGTTGCGCCTGCCGGTACCGAAGCACGTCGCGAACGTTCGCAGTGACACGCGGGCCGTCGTGGGCGTCGTCGGGGAGGGATACGAGCCGCTCCAGAACCGCGCGGCGTTCGCCTTCTGCGACGCGATCACCGACTCCGGCCGCGCGCACTGGATCGGCGCGGGCGAAACGCGCGGCGGCGCTCGCGTCCACGCGCTGATGCGGCTCGACCGCGAGATCCGGATCGGGGGAGCGGAGGGAGAAGAGGTCTTGCCGCTGCTGTGCTTCCGGAACGGCCACGACGGTGGCCTCGCGGTCACCGTCTCGGTTGCGCCGTTCCGGCTCGCCTGCGTGAACGGGATGCTGCTCCCGCTGCCAGACGCGCAGCGAACGTGGAAGGCTCGCCACACGGCGCGGATCGAAGCGAGGCTCGCGGACGCTCGCCGCACGCTGGGGATTGCGTGGCGCTACTACGACGAGCTCGAGGAGGTCGGTGGGCGCCTGCTCGCACAGCGGATCGGCGAGGCCGAGTTCGAGCGATTCCTGGCTCGACTCGTGCCGCTTCCTGAGCAGCGCCCGGACGAGACGAACGGCGGGCGCGCCGTCCGCAACGCCGAACGCGTGCGCGAGGCGATTCGCACCGCCTACCGAACGACTCCCGACCTGAGCGACATCCGCGGCACCGGCTGGGGCGCTCTCCAGGCCGTCACCGCCTACGTCGACCACACGCAGCCAACTCGCCGCACCACGAATCGCACGACCGCCGAGGCGCGCTTCGAGCGCGCCACCGAGCCAGCTCCGCTCAAGGATCGCGCGCTCGAACTACTCACCGAAGGAGGCCAGCAGTGACCGCGACCCTGACCATGGTCCCGCTCGCGCAGATCAAGCCGAGCGAGGGCTTTAACCCCCGGAACGACTTCGATGAGGAGCAGCTGGCGGAGTTGGTCGCCTCGGTGAAGCGGCACGGGATCATCACGCCGCTCACGCTCGCCCCGGACGGAGACGGCGGCTTCACGATCGTCGCGGGCGAGCGCCGCTATCGCGCCGCGAAGGCCGCCAAGCTGCGCGAGGTGCCCGCCCAGGTGCGCGAGGCGAACGGCGAAGCGCTGACGCTCGCTGTCGCAGAGAACGTCGTCCGCGCCGACCTCAACCCGCTCGAGGAGGCGCGCGCCTACCGACGGTTGGTGGACGAGCAGGGCGACGCGGCAAAGGTCGCGAAGTTCGTCGGCAAGCGCGAGAAGCTGATCGGCGAACGGCTCGACCTGCTCCGCTTACCGCACGATGCGCAAGCGCTGCTCGCGGCGCGCGCGTTCCGCTCACCTGCCGCGCCGATGCTCGTCCAGATCGCAGAGGAGGAAGCTCTGCTCGGCGACCTCTGCGCCACCTGGCTCGCGGAGCGGCCGCACGAGTCGCCCGCGTTCCCGGCCGACGCGGGCGAGGTCGTCGACGACGTGCTCGCCGCCACCTGGCAGGACGACTACGGCGAGCAGCTCCACCCGGTCGCCTACAGCGTCGGCGGCTACCCCGGCCCGATCCTGCCGACCGAGAGCCGGACAGACCGGCTCGCAGCCATCGTCGCGAAGCTCGGTCAGCGCGGCGCAGTGGTCGCCGCCGCCTACGGTGACCTGCCGCAGATCGTGCACGCATCCGAGTACGACTGGAC
>JBBQPW010000038.1:0-12718 GCA_038216845.1 Gaiellales bacterium
GCCATTTCGTGGGCCTCTTCGATGACGCGACGGATCTCGTCGTCGATCTCGCGGGCGATCTCGTCGGAGTAGTCCGGCGCCGAACCCATATCACGGCCAAGGAACGGCATGTCATTGTCGCGGCCGAGCACGCGCGGGCCGAGCTTCTCGCTCATGCCCCACCGCATGATCATCCGCTTCGCGGAGGCGGTGACCTTCTCGAGGTCGTTCGCGTCGCCGGTTGTGACCTCACCGAAGACGATCTCCTCCGCTGCCCTGCCACCGAGCGTCATTGCCATCTCGTCCATGATCGCCCGGCGGGTCGTGAGGTAGCGGTCTTGGCTGGGGAGCGAAACCGTGAGTCCGAGCGCCTGGCCACGGCTAACGATCGTGATCTTGTGGATCTCGTCCGTGTACTCGAGGTAGAAGCCGACGAGCGCGTGGCCCATCTCGTGGTAGGCGATGATCTTGCGCTCCTGCTCGGAGATCAGTCGCGACTTCTTCTCGGGGCCGGCGATCACGCGCATGATTCCCTCTTCGAGCTCGTTCTGACCGATCGTCTTCTCGCCGCGCCGGGCCGCGAGCAGTGCCGCCTCGTTGATCACGTTCGAAAGGTCGGCGCCCGTGAAGCCGGGAGTCGAAGCCGCGAGCACGTCGAGGTCGATCTCCTTGTCGAGCGGCTTGCCCTTCGTGTGCACCTCGAGAATCTGCTGCCGACCCTTCCGATCGGGCCGGTCGACGACGATCTGCCGGTCGAACCTCCCGGGACGGAGCAGCGCGGGATCGAGAATGTCGGGGCGGTTCGTCGCGGCGATGAGGATGATGTTGTCCTTCATCTCGAAGCCGTCCATCTCGACGAGCAACTGATTCAGCGTCTGCTCGCGCTCGTCGTGTCCGCCGCCGAGGCCAGCGCCACGGTGTCGACCGACGGCATCGATCTCGTCGATGAAGATGATGCACGGGCTGGCCTGCTTGGCCTGCTCGAAGAGATCACGGACACGCGAAGCGCCGACGCCGACGAACATCTCGACGAAGTCCGACCCCGAGATCGAGAAGAAGGGCACGCCGGCCTCGCCGGCCGTCGCGCGGGCGAGTAGCGTCTTGCCCGTTCCTGGCGGCCCATAGAGGAGCACGCCTTTCGGGATGCGCGCGCCGAGCGCCTGGAACTTCTTCGGGTTCTCGAGGAACTCCTTGATCTCCTGCAGCTCCTCGACCGCCTCGTCCGCGCCGGCCACATCCTTGTACGTGGTCTTCGGCGAATCGGGCGACATGCGCTTCGCGCGGGATTTGCCGAAGCTCATTACCTTCGAGCCGCCACCTTGCATCTGGTTCATCAGGAAGACCCAGATGAGGACGAGGAACACGAGCGGCAGGATGCTGCCGAGAATCCCCCACCACGCCGAGCTGTTGATCCCCTTCGAGTCGTACGGCACGCGGTACTTGTCGAGCAGTTGCTGGAACGCGTACTGCGACTGCGGCGTCGGGTAGTGCACCTTGACCTTCTGGCCGCTGCCGGCCAGCGTGGCGGAGATCTCCTGCGAGCGTGGATTGAAGACGACATTGCCTACGCCACCGCCGACCACGTCGCCGCTGAGCTGCGAAAGCGTCACTTTGGCGCTGCTGTCGTGCTTCGGGATCAGCGTCTGGCTCGCCAGGTAGACGAGCAGGACGATGATCACGAGGGGGAACAGCGCGCTGCGGAAGAAGCGGTTCACGCTGCTCTCAGGGTAGCAGCCTCGATACCAATAGCCACCCCGCTAGGTGCCGTTTGTCACAACCTCTGGCCGCAGAACGCCGATGTACGGCAAGTTCCGGTAGCGCTCCGCGTAGTCGAGGCCGTAACCGATCACGAACTTGTTGGGAATGTCGAAACCGACATACCGGACGGGTACGTCGATCTCGCGACGATCCGGCTTGGTCAACAGAGCACAGACCTCGAGCGACGCGGGCTCGCGCGCCGTGAGGCTGCGCATCAGATAGGAGAGCGTGAGACCCGAGTCGATGATGTCTTCGACGACGAGCACGTCGCGGCCGGCGATGCTCGCGTCGAGATCCTTCAGGATCCGTACGACACCCGAGGAATCGGTGCCGTCGCCGTAGCTCGAGATCGCCATGAAGTCGATCTCGCAGGGAACCGTCAGCCGCCGCATCAGGTCGGCGAGGAAGAAGACTGCACCCTTGAGAACGCCGACGAGCAGCAGGTCGCGCCCCTCGTAGTCGGCGGAGATCTCTCGGCCGAGCTCGTCGATCCGCGCCTGCAACGGCTCCTCGTCAATGAGGACCTCCGCGACGTCCGCTTCGAGATCGACCATCGTCATCCGTCTCGGCGTGAGCGTACAGCGCCCTCGAACCCCGGTGCGTCGGCGACCGCCGGAACCGAAACCACCTCGTCGCCTAACACTACGACCGGCCAGGCATTCCGCTCGTTGCGCGGCACCTTCGCGTCGACGAACAGGTCCTGCACTTTCTTGCGCCGGCCGGCGAGCCGGTCGCCCGGCCGACGCGTACGCACTTCGAGTCCGCCGAGGTCGGACTCCAGCGTCCACGGCCCCCACCGCACCGCCCCTTCGAGGCGAACCGTGTCGTATTCGCGAACGGCGCGAACGCCGCCGCCGAGATCGGCCGTCTTCGTTCCGTCGCGCGAGGCCAGGAGCTCGACGAGGCTCGCCTCGAGCGCTCTCGGCAGGCGGTTACGCTCGCTCGCAAGGGCGAGGAGGTTCGCGTCCGCGCCTGGATGAACGCGGCGGAGCAAGGGCAGGATCTCGTCGCGGATCAGGCCGCGGGTCGTCGCGGGGTTCGACGAGTCGCGGCGGAACGAGAGCCCGTGCTCGGCGCAGTACGCCTCCGTCTCCTCGCGCCAGAGAATGAGCAGCGGTCTTACGACGCCGTCCTCACGGCGCGGCTTGATCCCCTTCGCGGTTCCGCTGGAGACCAAGCGGTAGAGGACCGTCTCGACCTGGTCGGACGCGGTGTGCCCGGTGGCACGCAGGCCACGTCCTTCGGTCAGGCGGTAGCGCAGGTCGCGTAGCGCGGCCTCGGACTCGGCCGGGGGCGCATCGACGACCTCGGCACCGAGCCGCTCGAGGCAGTGACGTGCGTCCTCGTCCGACTCCTCACCGCGCAGGTGATGGTTTACGTGCACCGCGCTGACCCGATAGCCGAGAGCTCCGAGCGCGTGCCAGAGGCAGGTCGAGTCGGCGCCGCCAGACACGAGGCACGTGACGGCGTCACCACGCGGGATCAGGTCGTGCGTACGGATCTGGGCTTCGACGCGCCCGAGGAGGTCGTCCACCGGCGGATTGTCGCACGCGAGTCCCTAATCGGCCGCGTCGCGAAACTGCGGATCCTCGGCCCACACGCGGAGCGTCTCGGCTGCCGTGTCGACCTGCTCGCGGGTGAGCGGGTACGGCGTCGCATGCCCGAGATGCTCGATCTTCGCAGCGGGGAAGCTGCCGTCGGCCGCGTCGAGCACGTAGCGCAGCGGCAGCGCGTGTCCGACGGCGAGGATTGTCTCCTCGGGCCGCACGAGCAGCAGTTCGAGGGCCGTGGCGATGCGCATCGCGACGTCGGAGCGGCTCTCGCCGCCGCCGGGGCACGGCGCGGCCGGCCCGTTCGCCCACGCCCACTCGCGATAGACCCGCAACGGACCGCCCTCGAAGGAGCCGAAATCGATCTCGTCGAGCTCGGGCAGGACGACGGTGGGCACCAATGGTCGGCCGGCCAGCGCGAGTCTCAACGTCTCCTGCGCGCGGGCGAAACGGCTGGAGACACCCAGATCGATCGGTTCGGATCCCAGTGCGCCCGCGAGGCCGGCGGCCTCCCCGTTCCCCCGGTCGCTGAGTCCGGCGCCGGGCAGCACGCCGCTCACGATCCCGTCGACGTTCGACGCGGCCTCCGCATGACGCGCCACGATCAGCCGGTTCACAGGAGGATGCTGCGGTACGTCAGGACACGTTCCATCCCAACCGCGTCGTACAGGGCGATCGCGGGTGCATTCTCCGTGCGGACGAACAGCGTCACGACAGGGGTGCGTTCGAGGAGGAGGCGGACGAGGTCGCGCAGCCCGCGTGCCGCGTAGCCGCGGCGGCGGGCGGGTGGATCGACCCAGACTTGCTGGAGCTGGACTGCAGACGGGGTCCACGCCGACGCCTCGGCCTTGAAGCGGATCACGCCGTCCTCGACCCATAGCCAGGAGCGGCCCTCTTCGATCTGGACACAGGTACGCCAGCGGAAGCCCTCGGCGTCACGGCGGAGTGGATCGACACCGAGCTCCTCGCGGTGCGATGCCGCGCACGCCGGCACGAGGACGTCGAGATCGCTCGTCGTCGCCGCACGAAGACCGGTCTCGCCCGGGGTCGGCAGGTCCGAGATCGCATACACGGGCTGGCCGGGACGGTCCTCTCGTACCCTGGGGAGCCGCCGCCCCGCCGCCTCCCACAACTCGGTGACCGCGCGCTCCTCGCCGATCAGCATGCGAGCGCCGACCCGCGCCGCGGCACCGGCGAACACGGCGCATCCCTGGCCGGACGGGACGATGTTCGTACCCATGTGACAGAGCCCGTATATGGCGCCCGAACTACCCGGAAGCGCGAGGAAGCGTGCTTGGCCTCGCCGCGCAACATCCTCGAGGAAGACGCGCTCGACCGGGTCGCCAGCACAGAAGTCCAGGACCTGCGCGGTTGTCGGCTCGATCACCTGTGTCACAGGCGTGATCCTGACGTATAGGGTTGCCGCCGTGCCGATCCACATCAGGGCGAACCTCGGCGACTACGCAGAGGCCTGTTTGCTGCCGGGCGATCCGCTCCGCGCGAAGTACATCGCCGAGACCTACCTCGACGATGTCGTGCAGCGGAATGAGGAGCGCGGGCTCCTCGGGTACACGGGAACCTACGAGGGCAAGCCGGTATCCGTCCAGGGCACCGGTATGGGCTGCCCTGGAGCGACGATCGTCTTCGAGGAGCTCGTCCAGCTCGGGGTGAAGAAGCTGTTGCGGGTCGGCACCTGCGGCGGCCTGCAGCCGGCCCACGCACTCGGCGATGTCATCATCGCGCTCTCGGCGGTTCCGGCCGATTCGACGGCGATGCACCTGGTCGCGAACGAGCCGCATTGCCCCACCGCGAGTTGGGAGCTGATCCACGGCGCCGTTCACGTCGCAAAGAAGATCGGCCTCCCCGTTCATGTCGGGCCGATCGTGTCGAGCGACCTCTTCTACAACCCTGACGAGGGCCAGTACGAGCGGTGGTCGAAGCGTGGCGTGCTCGCGGTCGAGATGGAAGCGGCGGCGCTCTTCACGGTTGGAGCGCTGCGCGGCGTGCAGTCCGGCTGCCTGCTGACGGTTAGCGACATCGTCGTGAAAGGCGAGTTCGTGCGCATCTCGGACGAGGAGATGAGGAAGGCCGTCGACGCAATGACGACGCTTGCGCTGCACACCGTCACCGGCTGACAAACGGCGAGTCCGCCGTCTGGAGCTCATCTCAGAATGAGCTTCGTCGGCGGGGCGGGCTCTGGGTGCGTGCGATGCAAGGACGCAAGGAGCCCCGATACCCAACGGTATCGGGGCGACCGAGGACGCGGCAGCGTGCGTGCACAGCACGTTCCGACGGCTCAAGGCCTCATTTAGGATGAGCTCCTGACTCCCCGTGATCGCACGAGCCCGAGGAGCAGGCACGATTCAGCCGATGCATCTCGCTGACCAGCCCGCTTCGTCCACAGAGGCACAGAAGTGCGTGTTCCTCGTCAATCCGGCTTCGGCCGCAGGGTCGACAGGAAAGCACTGGCCCGAGATCGCGCATCGCTCGGCCGCCGCGGGCCTCTCGGGTGACACGCTGCTCAGCGAACGGCCCGGCCAGCTCGGGACGCTCGCGAGACAAGCCGTGGCAGACGGCGCGACGCTCCTCGTGGTCGTGGGCGGCGACGGGACGGTCAACGAGGTCGTGAACGGGATCGCCGACCTCGACGTCCAGCCCGAGGTCGCAATCATCTCCCGCGGCACCGGCTGGGACTTCATCCGCACGTTCAGGATCCCACGCAAGGTCGAGGACGCCGTCGAGGTCGCGCTCCGCGGCGAGACGCGCCTCGTCGACCTCGGTCGCGTGAGCTATCGCGCCTGGGACGGGAGCGACGGTCACGCCGTGTTCGCGAACGTTGCGAGCGCGGGCATGAGCGGGGCCGCCGCACAGCGTGCGAACGCGACGACGAAGGCGTTCGGCGGCAAGACCGCATACCTGTGGGCAGCGCTGGCGGTCCTCGCACGGTGGTCGCCGGGCGAGCTGCGAGTCACCGTCGACGACGAAAGCCGGACCGGGCGGATGTACGACGTGATCGTGGCTAACGGTCGCTACTTCGGTGGCGGGATGGAGATCTGCCCCGGCGCGGCCGCCGACGACGGCCTGCTCGACGTCCTGACGATCGGCGATCTCAGCAAACGCGACCTGATGATGACGATGCCGAAGGCGTACCGGGGCGCGCATCTGCCGCACAAGAAGGCCGAGATCCTGCGGGGGCGGGTCGTGACGGTCGACTCGGACGACCCGGTGCCTGTGGAGCTCGACGGCGAGCAACCCGGCACGACGCCGGTCCGGTTCGAGGTGCTACCCGGCCGGCTGAAACTGCGCGTACCTACCGCAACAGGAGCTGCCTAAACCGATGTGGGCCGTGGTAGTGCCCGTGAGCGGGGCCTGACGTTGTGCGCATGGAGGAAATCGAGCGTCCCGAACCGGGCGAGGCGGACACACCCGCGGCAAGATCGTCCTGAAGGTCAGTTCGTAGAACCTAGGCCGACGGCTCGGGCGGAGCGGGCTTCGGCTTCGCCGCTGCAGCCCTGGGCGCGCGGGCCGGCGGTTTCAGCGCAGCCACCTGCCTCTCGAGTGCTGCGATTCGCTCCTCGAGCGCGTCGATTCCCCGCACTTTCTTGCCCAGATCGTCGACACGGTCGCGGAGCTCGTTCAACGCCTTGAGCGCCTTGGCGCCCCCGGGGAGATCGGCGAGCTTGGCGATCACGTCCTCGCCGCGGCCCGCGAGCCTGGCGATGACGTCCTTGTCCTTCCTCGTCTTGTTCTTCTTCGGCGTGTCCTTATTTCCTGGGGCCATCGTCACATCCTAATCAGGACGGGCGTCCCCGTCGGGGCGAGCTTGTAGAGCCGAAGGACGTCGGAGTTGCGCACGCGGATACAGCCGTGCGAAACGGCGCTGCCGAGCAACTCCGCCTGATTCGTACCGTGGATTGCGATCGGCCCACCTTGCGCCCAGCTCGTCAGGACCGGCGAGAACGCCGAGATGCCCAGCGCAACCGGCCCGAACGCACCCCACGGGTCCGGTGCGACGAGCTTCTGGTTGACGTAGTACCGGCCGGTCGGCGTCGGTGTCGCGCTCGATCCGATCGCGGCGGGGACGACGAGAATCGGCCGTCCGCCGCGGGAGAGTGTCACTCGTCGTTCGGAGAGGTCGACGACGATGCCCATGGCGATCGTGCGCTCGGAAACCGCCGACGCTCGAACCCAACCGACGATCCCGTTCGGCCGGAGCGGCAGCTGGACGCGGTACCACGTTGCCTGACACGCGGCGTCGACTCGCGCGCCGACCACTCCGAAGACTGATGGCACACCGTTGATGTTGCGCCGTCCGAACGCTGCGATTCGGTCCGCTCCCGGGCGCCTGTAGGCGATCGCACGAGACCTCACAGTGACCGCGTAGGCGCGCCTGCCCGACACGAGCGTGACCGAGGTTCCGGGGACGCAAACCGGGCCACGCGCGAGGCGTGCCTTGGTGGAACGAGCCAGTGGAGATCTGGCCGTCGGCGAATGGTGCGTCGGCACCTTGGCGACTGGCGTCGCTCTTGCCGCCGACGTCTGCCCGAGCCGGGTAGCGCCGAGCGCAGCAACGAGCGCTGCCAGGGCAAAGGCGATCAGCACGAGAAGTGCTCGGCGGGAGCGCACGCGACGGTTGTACCGCCTCGCCGGGCAATTGACAACCTCTGCACGGCCCCTCACGACGCGGATACTCCGACGAATGGCGGCTCCCGCGACCGAAAAGGCACGCCCACTCAAGCTTCTGCGGCGCTGTTCGCGCAGCTCAGAGTCGGTGATCCTCCGCTATGACGCGCCCTGAGAATACCTCCCACCGAGGCCGAGCGTGCGCCTTATCCGCGCGGTTCGGTCAGTGCTCGGGTAGCGCATTTACGACGGCCGCGAGCGCCTCACCCGCACTGCCCTCGATCTTCAGCAACGCCTCGTGGTCGAGCGCCGTCGGGCCGAGGTTGACGATCGCGAAAGCGGCCGCTTCGAGTGGAAGACCTGCGATCGGCCACACCTCGAGCGACGAGCCGACCACGAGAACGAGCCCCGCCGCTCGCGCGAGCGATGTCGCGCGGTCGATTGCCGCTGCCGGCAGAAGCTCACCAAACATGACGACGCCGGGCTTCAGGGGAGTCGAACAGGTGATGCACAGCGGGACGGGAGCTGCATCGAGTTGCTTGCGGACGTCGTCGATCGACGCACTGGCTCCGCATCCCGGGCAGACGGCTCGTGCGAGCGAGCCGTGCACCTCGACGACGTCACGGCTTCCTGCGCGCTGGTGCAGGCCATCGACGTTCTGGGTGATGACCGCGGTCACGAGACCACGTCGTTCCAGCTCGACGAGCGCACGGTGACCGGCGTTCGGCTCGATGTCGCCGAGCATGCCGAGACGGCGTCCGTAGAACTCCCAGACGCGGCCGGGGTCGCGACGAAACGCATCGATTGACGCGACCTCGACCGGGTCGACATCGGCCCAGATCCCGGTCGGCGAGCGAAAATCGGGGATGCCGCTCTCGGTCGAGATGCCGGCGCCGGTGAGCACGACGCACGGCTGTCGTTCGACGATCAGCGATGCGAGATCAGTGGTCGACACGCGCGCATCGTAGGCTTGTGGCCGTGGATGCCTTCTCGTTCTCGACGGAGGTCCAGGTTCGGTTCGCCGAGACCGACGCACAGGGAATCGCACACCACGCCGCATTCGTCGTGTTCCTCGAGGTGGCGCGCGTCGCGTGGCTCGACGAATACGCGGGCGGCTACCAGTCGATCCGCGATTGTGGGATCGAGGCCCTCACGACCGAGGTGAGCATCCGCTACCACCGCGCGGCCCACTTCCACGACCGGCTGACGGTGTGGGTGCGGTGCGCGGAGATCCGTGGCGCGCGCTTCCGCTACGACTACCGCGTTGAGCGGGCGGGTGAGCTGATCGCGGACGGCCACACGGGGCACGCCACAGTCGACGCGGTGACCCGACGCCCGATCCGCGTGCCGGGCTGGTTCGCTACGCAGAACGGGTAGGCGCGTTGCCGCCTGGAACCTCGGCGGCCACGGGCTTCTTCGGGGGCTTCTTGGTGCCGACCCTGACGAGCTGGGTGTCGCTGACGTACGAGGAATGCCACGTGTCGTCGTTAAGGAGCTTCCCGTTCGCGTCGTAGACCTTCCGCCGGACCGTCGTGGCCGTCGGCGGACTGCCGACGTGGTCGACAACCTGCTCGCCCTTCTTCAGCGTCGGGTCCTTGGTCACCTTGACCGGTGTCGCGCCGACGACGCTCAGCGGTGCGACCTCCGATTCGACGCGCCGATGCTGAGGCGTCCCGAAAATGGTGACCGTCAGGGCGCCCGGCGCCACGAATGTCCGGATCAGCAACCAGTGGTCGGTGTCGTTGCGGAACTTGAGATCGACGCTCGGGTAGTCGACAGTCGCGTCGCGCCCGAGCGGGTAGTGGCTGATGTAGAGCGCGTGGTTCGTGCGCTCCGTGATCGAAAGCCCACCATCGAAGGCCGCATTGAACGTCGTCGTCGACACCTGGCAGACACCGCCGCCGAGACCGGTCGTCACCTCGCCGTTCACGATCACCGGAGCGACCTCGAAACCCTTCGCCGCGGTCCGCTCGCCGGTCGTCTTGTTGAACGAGAACGTCGCGCCCGGCGCGATCGTCGCGCCGTCGATCAGTTGGGCGACGAGGGCGACGTTGTGGAGCCGCTCGGGTATCCCACCGTACGTCGTCGAGTAGCTCGAGACCTCGCCGACAATGCCCATGGCCTGGGCCTTGGCGGTCGTGCGGGCAGGCTGTGTAGTGCGCACGACGACGTCTGCGCTTCGATCGACGGTCGAAAGCGACGCGGCGAGAAGCGCACTAGACGTCGCGAGCACATCGAGAGCGCGGCCGGGCTTCGACGGCACGACCCCGACGCGATTCCCAGCGAGGATGCGGAACCTCGCATCGACGGGCTTGCGCGCGACTGTCTTCCCGAGTCGCGCGAAGTACGCCTCGGCGCCAGGGCCACCGATCGCGAGCCTCCTCGAGCCGCCCGCAGGAAGCACGAGCAATTCCGCGACCCGCCACCGCGGGAGCCGCCAGACCGTGCCGTCGTGCACCAGCTTGACCGGCCCGGACATCGCGAGCCTGGCGCGGCGCGCAGCTGGCGCAAGCGAGGCAGCAGTAACACGCGGCGGCGCACTCGTCACAGCAAGCGTGACATTCGACGGATGTCGGAGACCACCTAGCGCCCGCACGACCGCGCGTGACGCAGCAGCCTGGTCGAGGGAGCGACCGGCTTTTCCTGGGACGATCGACACCGAAAGGCCGTGCCGCACGAGCGAGGCGTCGACCTGCTTCACATCGACGTCTTTCGCGACCTCGGCGACCGCGTACTGCAGCGGTGTCCGATACGCGGTCACATGCGCGGCGACTGCGTTCCCGACCAGCCGCGTCCGCACACGGCGAAATGCCCGTACAGGCCAGAACCCGTCTCCGTCATGGCGTGCTACGGCGACAGCCTGACGCCAGTCCGACAGGACGCCGAGCTCCGAGGCGGAATACCGGAACTCCTTCCCGGCAGCCGTGAAGGCGACAGGCGCCGACGCGACGGCAGCCTCCCTCGCGCTCAGCCGCGCCACCGCCTGGGACTGCGTCAACCCACCGACATCGACGCCGTCGATCGATGTGCCAGAAGCGAGCGTCGCCGGCGTCCCTGCAAACACGAATCCGACGACCGCGCCGACGGCCAGAACCGGCAGCAGCACGACGAGCGCCCGGCGCGCGACAACGGCGGACTGGCGATGACGACGCGCGCGCGTCCTGTAGATGGTCGTGTCGGCGCTCAAGGAGCCGCCAGTCTACCGGCCGATGCAGACCCGCCCCGCTGCGATTACACCCTCCACACAACGGTGACACAATTGAGACAACATTGGCACGAAGAGGGCGTCATTCGTGCGACTTTCGCGACTAAAATTGAAGTTGGGTGGTGGGATGGGGTGCCCCAATGGATTCTCGCTCGCAGCGAGAATTCGCCCGGGCGGCAGTAGACCCGTCCCCTACGGGGTGACCTTGTGCGGGTGGGCAGCGGCTCAGTCGTTGCGCGGCAGGAAGATCTCGCGTGCGATTACCAGCCGCTGGATCTGCGACGTTCCCTCGTAGATCTGGAACAGCTTCGCATCGCGCATCAACTTCTCGACCGGATACTCCCTCATGTAGCCGTAGCCACCGAAGATCTGCACGGCGTCGGTCGTCACCTTCATCGCGGTGTCTGCGGCGAAACGCTTTGCGAACGACGAGTACAGCGTCGCCCCGCGACCACGTCCCTCGTCGAGCATCCACGCGGCCTGCCAGACCAGAAGCCGGGAGGCCTCGATCTCGGTTGCCATGTCCGCAACCATGAAGTTGATGGCCTGGTGCATCGCGATCGGGACATCGAATGTCACGCGTTCCTTCGCGTACGCCACAGCAAGCTCGTACGCCGCCTGGGCGACGCCGACCGCGCCAGCCGCCGTTCCCGGGCGTGTGAAATCGAGGGTCTGCATCGCGATCTTGAACCCGTCGCCCTCGGCGCCGAGCAGGTTGCCGACCGGGACCTTGACATCCGCCATGGCGAACGCCGACGTGTCGGTCGCCCGCTGGCCCATCTTGTCGAGGTGCTTCTCGATCGTCACGCCGTCGGAATCCATCGGGACGACGAACGCGGACAGCCCCCGGTTCCCTTTCGAGCGATCCGTCGAGGCGAACACGACCGCCCAGGCCGCATGTCCCGCGTTCGTGATGAACATCTTCGAGCCGTTGAGCACGTACTCGTCGCCGACACGATCGGCAGTCGTCTTGATCCGTGCTGCATCCGATCCGGCGTCCGGCTCCGTGAGCGCGAAGGAGCAGAGGATGGGCTCCTCGATCAGCGGCCGAAGCCACTGTCGCTTCTGATCGTCTGTTCCCGCGATCAGCACGGGGCCCGCGCCGAGCCCGTTGACGACGAGCGTCGTGCCGATGCCCGAGCAGCCCCAATTCAGCTCCTCGTTGATCAGCATGCCGTCGAAGCAGGAGAGCTCAGGCCCGCCGAGCTTTTCGGGGACGTGCAGGTTCATCAGGCCGAGCTCGTGCGCCTTGACGACGATGTCGATCGGATGGGTCTGACCCTCGTCGTACTCGGCCGCCCTGGGACGGATCTCCTTCTCCGCGAACTCACGGGCAAGAGCGCGCAGGCCCGCCTGCTCGTCGGTGAGAGCGAACGACACCCCGCGGGCGATGTCTGTCTCCGTGCTGGCCATCACGAACCCTCCCAGGTGCCTCAGATAGCGTTCGATTGACTAGTCAGTCAATGAGTCTAGACACCCACTGCCGCAGCTGCAACACACGGGAACGTACGGTCGACGGGTGAGCAGCGCAACCGCGTTCACCCTCGCCGAGGTCGCCGTCTGGCGCTGGGACGCCGACGCCGGAGTCCGTCGACCCATTCTC
>JBBQPW010000039.1:0-12652 GCA_038216845.1 Gaiellales bacterium
TCGATCGCGCGGTCGAAGCCGCTTTCGCTGGCGCGTTCTGGTCGGCCGGGCAGAAATGCACGGCGTCGCGGCGGCTCATCGTCCACGAGACGGTGTATGACGCGTTCCGCGAGAAGCTGCTCGCGCGCATCGCCGCGGCAAAGGTCGGCGACCCGTCCGATCCGACGACCGAAGTCGGCCCGCTTGTCAACGAAGGCCCGATGGACGATGTTCTCGCCGCGATCGAGCGCGGCAAGGCCGAAGGCGGCACCGTCGCCGCAGGCGGTGTTCGCGCGAGCGACGAGGGTTATCTCGTCGCGCCGACCGTCTTCGAGAACGTCGCCGACGACGCGTTTCTGGCCTGCGAGGAGGTCTTCGGCCCAGTCACGTCGCTCTACCGCTTCGCGACGCTCGACGAGGCGCTGGAGAAGGCGAACGCGGTCACCTTCGGTCTTTCCGCCGCCATCTTCACCCGCGACCTGCATGCGACGCAGCGTTTCGCCAACGAGCTGCAGGCGGGCATCCTCCACGTCAACTCGCAGACCGCCGGCGCCGACGTCCATGTCCCGTTCGGCGGGTTGAAAGGCTCCGCCTGGGGTCCGCACGAGCAAGGTCGCGCGGCAAGGGAGTTCTACACCGAGACCGTGACCGTCTACCAAGACGCTCCCGTTGGCTAGGAGCTCATTTCAACGTGAAGCCTTGTGTCGTCGCGACGTGCTTTCCACACGCTGCCGCGTCCTCAGTCGCGCGAATAGCTCTGCTACTCACGCTTCCTGCGTCCTTGCATCGCACACACCCATCACGCCCCGTCGACGAAGCGTCACGTTGAAATGAGCTCTGAACGAGCTCTCGTCACGGGAATTCGCGGTTGTCTCGGAGCCTGGACAGCACGAGCGCTCCTGGACGACGGCATCGAGGTCGTCGGCTTCGATCTCGGTGACGCGTCGCACCGGCTCGACCTCGTGCTCGGCGAGGACGCGGGCCGCGTAGACGTTGTCCAGGGCGACATCACCGACCGAACAGCGTTCGAGCGGGCACTCGACGAGCATGCGATCACGCGGGTGATCCACCTCGCTGCGTTGCAGGTGCCGGCCTGTCGCGAGAATCCGGCGCTCGGTGCACAGGTCAACGTGCTCGGCACGATGAACGTGCTGGAGGCGGTTCGCGTCAGGCTCGATCGCATTCCCGGTGTGGTCTTGGCGTCGTCCGCGGCCGTCTACGGGCCGAGCGACCCGTCCCCGGCGCCCGAAAGTCATGGCGGGCGGCCTTCGACGCACTACGGCGTGTTCAAGCTCGCAAACGAGGGCAACGCCCGGATCGCGTGGGCGGAGGGCGGTGTCGCGTCCATCTCGATCAGACCCTACGTCGTCTACGGGCTTGGCCGTGACCAGGGGCTGACCTCAGGCCCGACGCTGGCCATGGGGGCCGCGGTGCGGGGTGAGGAGTTCACGATCGGCTACGGCGGCGAGGCACAGTACGACTACGCGCCTGACGTCGGCTACGCGTTCGCTCGCGCGTCGGCGGCCGTGCGCGAGGGTGCGATCGCGGCCAACTTCCCCGGCGCTGTCGCTTCGATCAGGCAGGTCGTTGAGGCGATCGAGGCCGCTCTGCCGGCAGCCCGTGGCCGGATCGGCTGGGACGACGTCGCGCTCCCGTTCCCGGCTCGGCTCGAGGCAACCGCGCTCGAGGCAGCGCTCGGACCTTTGCCCAAGACGTCATTGGCGGCTGGTGTCGCAGCAACGATCGAGCGCTTCGGCGGCTAGCCGCGGGCGCGTGGCAGCGCGAGCAGCACGAGGAACTGGAGCGCAAGCAGGCCGGCTGCGACCCACAGGACTGCCGTGAACGAGTCGGTCGCGTCCCGGATCGCCCCGAACGCGAACGGCGCGATTGCGGCGAACGTATACCCGAGCCCGAGCATCATCGCGATGAGTGCACCAAGACGCTCCGGCTTGTCCTCGAGGTCGAGTGGCACGGTCAGCACGAGCGCGAACATCCCACCCTGCGCGACACCTGCCAGTGCTGCCCACCCGAATCCGAGCGCTGGCGCCGCGACAAGCCCGACGGCGCCGGTGATGAACATGACGCTCATCGTGAGAAGCCACCGCCGGCGCCGATCCTGGCGGTCGGAGAGCCACGGTACGACGAAGGACGAGGCGATCGCGGCGATGTTCATCATCGCGAGGAGGAGTCCGGCTTTCCGGTCGCTCCATCCGTGCTCGCCGTAGGCGTCCGGGAGCCACGCGTTCAGGCCGTAGTAGGCCGCCCCCATCAGCCCGAACGTTGCGACGAGCAACCACGCGGTGCCGCTCGTCCACGGCAGACGTGGGATCGGCGCGACGGCGGGACGCTCGTGCGGCGCCTCTCCTCTGGTGAGAAGAAGCCACGCGGCGAGTGAGCCAAGCGCGCAGACCGAGAGCGCGATCAGGGAGCCGCGCCAACCGCCCAGCACGCCGGCGAGCGGCACCGCCAGCGCTGCAGAAACGGCCGATCCCGACTGGATGCCAGTCGTGTAGACGCCCGTACCGGTTGCCGGACGGCTCGCGAACCGCTCCTTGACCGCCATCGGCGCAAGAGCGTTCCCGATTCCCATCCCGATACCCACTGGCAGCGTGAGAACGACGACCGTCCAGGCGCTCGGCCCGAGCGTGCGGATGATCCCAAATGCGCCGATCAATGCCAGGCCGATCGTCATGGCCTGGCGTGTGCCGATCCGAGCGGCGAGATACGCCGCCAGCGGTGCAAACAGCCCCATGCAGAGAACGGGGATCGTGCCGAGCAGCCCGACGACAGCGTGGGAGCTGCCGAAGTCGTCCTGGATCGATGGGATCAGCGGCCCGGCACCGACGATCTGCGGGCGCAGAGCAAGGGCGGCGAAGAACAGCGCGGCGAGCGTCGAGGTCGCCCGTCGGCCGTATGCAGCGCGGAGGTCTCCTGAGCCCTCCGCAACCGCCATCGTTCGATCCTAGTCGTGGCGCTCGGGTCTACGATGGCGTGATGGAGCGCTACGACGTGCTCGTCGTCGGCGCGGGACCCGCGGGCTCCGCGACGGCGATTCACCTGGCTCGGGGCGGCGCCCGCGTCCTCCTCGTTGACAAGGCGCCCTTCCCGCGAGACAAGCCGTGCGGTGGCGGGCTGACGGGTCGTGCGCTCCGCGCTGCGCCCTGCTCGGTCGATCCGGTCGTCGAGCACGTCGTCGATACGTTCGAGCTCCGCCTCAACTACCGACGTCGGTTCGAGCGCGACTGCGGCGAGCCGATGATCCTGATGACGCAGCGTCGTCGGCTCGATGCCTATCTCGCAGAGCGGGCCGCAGAGGCAGGAGCCGAGTTCCGCGACGGCACCAGTGCCGGGGAGCTGACGATCGAGCCTGGCGGCATCGAGGCGCAGGTCGACGGTGTCCGTATCCGAACCGACGTCGTCGTCGGCGCTGACGGAGCGAACGGGGTTGTCGCCAAGTACGCCGGGCTCGGTGAGGGAATCGTACGGGGCGTCGCGCTCGAAGGGAACGTGTCCTGGGACGTCCTCGACCAGGACCGATACCGGAGTCGTGCTGTCGTGGAGCTCGGCGTCGTGCCCGGAGGCTATGCCTGGGTGTTCCCGAAAGGCGACCATGCGAACCTCGGTGTCGGTGGCTGGAAGAGCGAGGGACCGAGGCTCCGCGATCACCTCGCCCGGCTCGCCGGCGAACACCATGTGACGGTCGACCAGCTGACCGAGGTCAAGGGCCACCGGCTGCCGATGCGGCCAATCAGCTCTGTTCCAGCTGTCGATCGCGTGCTGCTCGTCGGCGACGCTGCCGGGCTCGTCGACCCGTTGTCCGGAGACGGGATGTACGAGGCGTTCGTGTCGGCGAAGCTCGCAGCGGAGTCGATCCTGACCGATACGCTCGCCGAGTACACGCCACGGCTTGCGACGGCGCTCGACCACCATGCAACCGCGTCATGGGCGGCGAAACGCGCGATGGACAAGCATCCGGCCGTCTGCTTCTGGGCGGCCCGCTCACCCGGTGTTTTCGGCATCGTTGCGGGACTCTTGGCAGGCGAAGTCCGTCATCCGGACGAAGCGCGAGGGCTTGCGCGACCACCGCTTCGCCTCCTGGCGCGGCTCGCACGCTAAAGACAGCCGCCCGCGCTGCCGAAAAGGTGCGCGTGGAGCTTGTATCTCTCCTGGAGCAGGTCGTCGCCTCCGGCGCGAGCGACGTGCACCTCAAACTCGGCCAGCCGCCCGTCATCCGCATGGACGGCGAGCTCGAGCCGCTCCCCGATCACCAGCCGCTCGGCGAAGGCGATCTCGACGACGTGCTCGAGGCAATCACCGCGATCTCCCCGAGGCGACGCGAGTCGTTCGAGGAGACGGGCGATCTCGACATCGCCTTCTCGCATCCGACGTTGCCCCGGTTCCGCGTCAACGGCTTCCGGCAGCGCGGCGCCATCTCGTTCGCCTTCCGGGTGATCCCGAGCGAGATCCCGAGCTTCGACCAGCTTCATCTACCGCCCGGCGTGAGGCGTCTGGCGGGGGAGCACCGCGGTCTCATCCTCGTGACCGGCGCGACAGGCTCGGGCAAGACGACCACGCTCGCGGCGATGCTCGACCACATCAACCGGACGCGCCGCCAGCACATCGTGACCATCGAGGATCCGATCGAGATCCTGCACGCCGACCGCGGTTGCATCGTCAACCAGCGCGAGATCGGCCTGGACACCGTGAGCTTCGAGCAGGCGCTCCGGCGTGTCCTGCGGCAGGATCCGGACATCATCCTGATCGGCGAGCTGCGCGACACAGAGACGGCCCACACCGCTCTGCAGGCAGCCGAGTCGGGCCACCTCGTCTTCTCGACGCTACACACGATCGACGCGGCCGAGTCGCTCGGCCGGATGATCGAGTTTTTCCCGCCAGCGAAACAGCAGCAGATCCGGTCGATCCTCGCGGGAACCTTGCGCGGCGTCGTCAGCCAGCGGCTGATCCCTTCGATCGCCGGCGGCCGCGTTCCCGCGGTCGAGGTGATGGTCACGAACGCGCGCATCCAGGATCTGATTCGCGACAACCGCCCGGACGAGATCACCGACGCAATCGACGCAGGCGAGTACTACGAGATGCAGAGCTTCGCGAGCTCGCTGATCGAGCTCGTTCTCGACGGCTCTATCGAGCGCGGTGTGGCTGCGAACGCTGCCACGAACCGCCACGACTTCCTGGTCGCGCTCGAGGCAGCCGAGAAGAACGCTGGGAGCGAGTCCCTCGCGAGCTCGGCGCCCAAGGCGACCGTCGTAGCACCGCTCCTGCGTTCCGCCGACTCCCACTAGAGCTCGGCCGACCCGCTCCTGCGGAGTCGGTCAGGGAGCACGTGCGGCGCATTCGAGCGGCGAGTCGCTCCTCGGCGGCGGGACTGTCGACGGCCGGATCGAACGCCGACGTCGTCTAGATGGTTGATGCCACGGGATCGTCCGCTCCGGGGCGCGAGTTGGGTGTTCTGGGGTGGGGCGGGGTGGGCTCGTCGATGCTGGAGGCATCGGTGAGACTGCACCGGCGCGTAGCGGACGCCCTGCTGATCGTCGCCGCGCGACGATCAGGCAGGGCGGGAGCGCCCCAGGACGACCAGATCGCGCAGCCGGGCGCGCGAGACCGTGGCATCAATCATCTAGGACCGGATCGGGCCGATCGATCGAGCGCGGCAGCGAGCGAGTCCCTCGCGAGCTCGGTGCTCAAGCAGACCGTCGTCGCACCGCTCCTGGGCACCGCCGACTCCCAGTAGAACCTCCGCCGTCCCGCTCCTGCAGGGCCGATCAGGAGCATGTGCGAGCACATTCGAGCGGCGAGTCACAGGTCACCTTCGACCCTTTTTGCGCAACCGTTTGTGGGTCCGCAGCGCTGAGGTGGCAGGGCCAGTCAGACCGGCCGCGAGACTATGGTCCTACGACGGCGGCGGGACGGTCGACGCTGGATCGAACGCCGACGTCGTCTGGGCCCGGGTTGGGCCGATCGCGCCGGCAACGATCGAGCGCACCCCAATCGTGATCTGCACATACGCCTGGTAGTTCCCAGCGCTACCCGTCGTGTAGACGTACGTGTCGATTCGATAGCTGCGGCCGTCCGGGCCGGTCACCGTCTGCGTGGCGGGAATGCTGCCGACATTGACCTGGCCGGTCAGGATCGTGGCCTGCTGACCGCTCGTCAGGTTCGACGGCGGAGCGGTGACGTACACGTCGCTACCGGCCGGAAGCGTGCTGGTGTTGATGCCGAGCGAGGTGTAGGGCAACGTCCGGAACTTCTCCATCTGCTTGTCCGCGAGCGTCAGCGCGTTTCCTTCGACCGCGGCGTGCCTGAGCGACAGGAGGCTCGAGCTGAACACGGCGATCAACGCTCCGACGGCCACCGTGAGGAACGTCATCGCGATGAGGAGCTCGACGAGCATGCTCCCGGATTCGCTCGACCGCGGAGTCGCATTCGAGTGCGTACGGGTCGATCCGCTCGGCGAGAAAGGAGCCATCGGAAGGTTCATCGGCAGCCTAGGCCCGGGCCTCAAGCCGCTAGCTGGCGATATTCTGCGCCCAGGTGCCCGGCACGACTCCCCAGTCGGTCGCGCCGGGGTTCGTGTAGATGGAGCCGGGAGCGCTGTCGGGCGGGTTCGACACGTCGCTCGAGCTGCTGCTGCCGGAGACGGTGGCCGTGTCGGTGATGATCGGCCCCGTCACGACGGCGTTGCCGAGGTTCGTGTAATTGCCGACCACGTAGACGGCAACGTTGATGTCGGCCGTGCCGTTCACCTTCAGGCCGGGAGATGCGCTCGAGGCGTTGATGAACGCGAGCACGATGGCGCCCTGCGCTCCGTCCCACTTCGTGCCGGTGCACGAGCCGCCGCCCGGCGTCGACGGCGGCCCGCAGAACGCTGAGTTGCCGTTGATCGTGCCGGAGCCGTCGAAGTAGAACGTCGCTGACGTGCCGTTGGTGTAGGCCGACGAGCCGTTGTTCATCGTGAAGTCGCTGTCGAAGAAGAGCGTGCCGGTCGCCGTCATACGGCTGGTGGCCGCATTCCAGGAGAGCGTGCCGACCGGGGTGCCGGTGTGCGCGGCGGTCTTGTAGATCGTGCAGCTGTAGGTCGTGCCTGGGAACAGGTTCGGGCTCGACGCGCTCAGGTTCCGTGTCGTGTCGCCGTCGAACGTCGGGTAGCCCGAACCGGTGCAGAGCGGGCCGTTCTTCCAGTCGGCCATCGCGTAGACGGCGTCCGGGGCGATCGTCGGCTTGGTGATGGACTGCGCAGGGCCGGCGTAGGTCACTGCCCAGACCTTCGACGACGGCGTGTTCGAGCAGATCACGCCGCCGGAGCCGGTGCAACCGCCAGGTGCAGTTACCGAGGCGACCTTCTGCGCGCTTGACCCGATGCTGGCCGCGCCGCCCTGGAAGGTGATTGTCGTCGCCGCGTACACCTTGATCGACGGTCCAGTCGACCCGACCGGCTCGGCGATGCCGGCGCTGCCGGAGAGCTTCAGGCAGCCGTTGACGTAGATCGAGATCGTGATGTTGGCGTTGCCGCTCGGGTTGAAGCACGAGGGGCCTGGGTTCGCGACGAAGAGGCCGTAGCCCCATGCGAGCGAAGCCGGCACGACCGTTCCAGGAAGAGTCTTGGAGACGACGTGCACCTCCAACTCGCGTTTCACGGTGCTGTCGGGCGAGGTGCCGTTCGCGTGGACGGTCCAGTGGGTCGCATCGGTCTTGGAGGCCCACCAGCCTCCGCTGCCCGTGCCTTGGGGCGTCGAGGTGCCGAACGCGATCGGCCCGGGCGTGGTGCTGGGGGCGCTTCCCACGTTCAATCCTGTCGCTGCGGTCCCGTTTGGGTCCGCCGTCTTCGCCAGGTACGAGATCCCGTAGTTAAGCCCGGCCTCGGCGGTGTTGAAGGAGAGGTTCCCCTGGCGGTCGCGGCCGAATGACTTCTCGTTCGAGGTCATCAGTTGCGCGATCGCCGCGGTCGATATCGACAGCGCGAGGACGATGACCATCACCAGGACGAGCGCGACGCCGCTCTCCTCTGCAAGCCGGCCACCGGCGAGCCGAATCCGGTTCAGCCGAAGCCGGCTCAGACGGCGAGACAGGGTCGGTGGGACGTTTGCCATTCGCCTCTGACTTTCGGCAAGAAGGGCAGATCGGTCGTCACCCATCAGAGTGATCTCGACGTCCGTGGTTGCAGGAGGCTAAAGCGCAGGCGCCGCAATGCCGATGTGCGGGCCAATGAGCGTGCTGCGACAGACCATCCGACGCGCTGTCGAGCGGGCACGTCGCGAGGACGGGTTCACGCTGATCGAGCTGCTCACCGTGATGGTGATCCTCGGCATCGTGCTGGCGGGTCTGGTTGGGAGCTTTACGTCCGCCATGCGCCAAGAGGTCGATCAGACGAACCGCGAGGTGGCCTACAGCAACGCCCGCCTCGCCCTCGATCGCATGCGTGTCGACATCCACTGCGCCGGCAACTCGCTGCCGCAAGTCGACCAGAACCCCTACGGCGGCTTCACCATGACGCTGACCGAGAGCCATCAGGGTCAGCCGGGCTGGTGCCAGACCGTCGTTCCGGCCGGCGACACGTCGTCCGGCGTGCAGTGGTGCACCGTTCCGTACCTGAGCAGCACGACGCGCTTCGTCCTCTTCCGCTACATCGGGCTCAACGCGAGCGACTGCGGTGCAGGCGGGAGCGGCTCGAGCTTCGAAGTCGACTACGTCGCCATTCCGCCGGGCGGCTGGCCGACGAACACCGACGCCTCCCCGGTACCGACGAACTGGATCGGCAACCTGTGGCCGACCTCGACGGCGTGCCCGAGCGCGAGCCTCCCGACCGTCTCGGTCGACGTCAACGTCGCACGGGACCCGGTGGTGTCCCCGAAGCAGAACTACGAGCTGAAGGACGAGATCGCGGTCCGCAACGCGAACCGTTGCTAGCCGCTCGGTCCCGTGCCCCTCTCACTCGCAGCGGTCTTCGCAGTCCCAGGCCTCGCAGTCGGTAGCTTCCTCAACGTTGTCGCAGCCCGGGTCCCGCTGCACCGTTCGATCGTCACGCCGCGCTCCGCATGCATGAGTTGTGCCACGGAGATCGCAGCGCGCGACAACATCCCGATCGTCTCCTGGCTCGTGCTCCGTGGACGCTGTCGGAACTGCGGCGTCCGGATCTCCGTCCGCTACGTGGCGGTCGAGGTGGCGACAGGATTGCTCGTCGCCGCTTGCGCGCTCCGCTTCGGCTTCACCGCGTACTCGCTCCTCGCGGCCGGCTTCTGCATCGTTCTCGTTGTCATCTCGGCGATCGACCTCGAGCACCGGATCATCCCGAACCGGATCGTCGTCCCGGCCGCCGCCGTCGTCCTCGTCGCCCAGCTGATCCGTGCTCCGAGCATCGAGTGGCCGCTCGCCGCG
Organism: Gaiellales bacterium; assembly: GCA_038216845.1. Classification (GTDB taxonomy): domain Bacteria; phylum Actinomycetota; class Thermoleophilia; order Gaiellales; family Gaiellaceae; genus Gaiella. The sequence continues at coordinate 9,370 of JBBQPW010000039.1, forward strand.
CTCGCCGCCTCGCTGTTCCTCTTCATCGCAGCGGTCGCCTACCCGCGCGGCATGGGGATGGGAGACGTCAAGCTCGCACTGCTGCTCGGTGCGATGCTCGGGCCCACGGTTGCGGTCGCGCTGATGATCGGTCTCGTCACCGCACTTGTGCCTTCGCTCGTGCTCGTCGCGAAGCACGGTCGCGCGGCGCGCCGAATCGGCATCCCCCTCGCTCCGTTCCTCGCCTTCGGCTCGGTCGTCGCTCTGTTCGCGGGGCGTCCGATCATCGAGTGGTATCTCGGCCTGAGTCGCTGATGGAACGCAGATGAACATCGGTAGGAGTGGTCCGCTTCGTACCCACAAGACGGTTTCCGACGGTCCGGCCGTCGACGTCGCCGGGTCCGAGGACGCGACCGGATTCAGCACTCTTGCCGACCTGGTAGCGGACCTGATCGCCCTCACGGACCTCGTCCCGGCTGACCGGCTCGCAGCAGCCCGCGGGCGCGCCGGCACCGGCTCGCTCGCACAGGCGCTGGCTGACGAAGGCGTGGCGCACGCCGATGGAATTGCCGCCGCCCTCGCGCGCCGCTACAGCCTGCCTTTCGTGGAGCTCGGCGGCTCGGCGTTGCCAATGGACGCCACGAGCTCAATCCCGGTAACCACCCTCCAGCGTGCCGAAGCGATCCCGGTCGCGCTCGTCGGAGATCGGCTACAGGTCGCCATCGCGGACCCAGGGAACATCCATGCGATAGACGAGCTTCGGCTCTCGACGCGCTACGCGCTCGACCTCCGCGTCGGCGTGCGAGACGACATCCTCCACGAGATCGAGAAGCTCGCTCGCAACGCCGAGCTCAACGAGACGCAGTCGGTTCTCGACGAGATCACCGTCGTCGAGGACGAAGAGGACGATCTTGAAGTGGACGACGGTGTCTCGGAGGCACCGCTCGTCCGACTCGTCAACTCGATCATCATGCAGGCGGCCGGCGACGGTGCGAGCGACATTCATTTCGCGCCGCAGGAGGACTGCCTCGTCGTCCGCGTGCGCGTCGACGGCGTCTTGACCGAGGTGCAGCGCATCCCGAAGAAGATGGCGAACGGCGTGACCACACGCCTCAAGGTTCTGGCGAAGCTCGACATCGCCGAGCGCCGCAAGCCGCAGGACGGCCGGATGTCGCTCAACGCGCGCTCCGTCGGGCGACTGCTGGACATTCGCCTTGCCGTGCTGCCGACCGTCGACGGCGAGCAGGTCGTGATGCGCCTGATCGACAAGTCGCGGAACATGCCGACACTCGAGTCGCTTGGCCTCTCGGAGACGATGCGGGCGCGGATCGGCGAGATAATCCGCAAGCCGACCGGGGCGCTGCTCGTGACGGGCCCCACAGGCTCGGGTAAGTCGACGACCCTGTACGCGGCTCTGAGCGAGATCAACCGGCCCGAGATCAACATCATCACGGTCGAGGATCCGGTCGAGTTGCGCGTCCCCGGCGTGAATCAGATCCAAATCAACATCAAGGCCGGGTTGTCGTTTTCCGGGGCGCTGCGCACGATCCTGCGCTCCGACCCCGACGTGATCATGGTGGGCGAGATCCGCGACACCGAGACGGCGAAGATCTCGATCGAGTCGGCGCTGACCGGCCACTTCGTTCTCTCCACCCTGCACACGAACGACGCTCCAGGCGCGGTGACACGCCTCAACGAGATGGGCGTCGAGCCGTTCCTCACGGGCTCTGCCGTGTCGGCGGTGCTCGCCCAACGGCTTGCGCGCAAGCTCTGCGCGAATTGCTGCGAGATGTACATGCCGAGCGTGGAAGAGCTCCTCGCGGCACGGATCACGCCCGAGATCGCGGCGCAGCGCGAAGGGATGGTGCTCTACCGGAAGGTCGGGTGCCCGCGCTGCAACCGAACCGGCTATCGCGGTCGGATCGGCATCTTCCAGCTGCTCATCATGAACGACGAGCTCGAAATGCTTGCTGCGTCGGGTGCCTCACGAGACGAGCTGGAGCGGGTCGCCGCCGTGAACGGCATGCGCTCGCTTTGGGACGACGGCATCGCGAAGGTGTCAGCCGGGCTGACGTCGATCGAAGAGCTCGCCCGCGTCGTCACGCAGTAAGACAGGATGGAGCTGTAGCCCCGAGGGCGGTGGTGTCCGGTTGTTGGCGGAGTGTGGTCGGCGCCTGCGCATCTGTCGTGGGTTGCCGGGGTGGCCCGGTAGAGCCACATACGGAGGTCGCCGACCATGAGCGAGTCTATGACGGTAAGCGTTGGGTTGGACGTTCATGCGAGATCGATCCGGTTGGCGGCGGTCCGTGCGGACGGGCTGCTCGATGAGCGGACGCTGCCCTATGACGAGGAGGCGGTCGAGTGGGCGCTGCGCCGCTGGCCTGCGGTGCGCTGCTGTTATGAGGCCGGTCCGACCGGGTTTGGTCTGCAGCGTCATCTCGTGTTGCGCGGCATCGACTGCATGGTGGTGGCGCCGGGGTTGGTGCCGCAGCGTCCGGGTGAGCGGGTCAAGACCGACAGCCGCGATGCGCGCAAGCTCGCCCGGTTGCTTGCCGGCGGCCTTTTGGAGCCGATTTATGTGCCCTCGCTTGAGTTGGAGGCGGCCCGTGATCTGGTGCGCGCCCGCGAGGACGCACGCCTCGATCGGATGCGCGACCGGCATCGGCTCTCGAAGTTCTGTTTGCGCCACGGCAGGTTGCTGCCGACCAGCTCTTGGACGGTCGTTCGACGCAAGTGGCTCTCCGAGCAGCGCTTCGAGTACGCGGCGCAACAGATCACCTTCGACACCTACCTGCACACGGTGGATCTCGTCGACGCGCGGATCGAGCAGCTGGAGCGGGCGATCCGCGAGACGGCCGAGCAGGAGCCGTGGCGCGCTCTTGTTGCCCAGCTGCGCTGCTTGCGCGGCATCGACACGCTAACCGCGCTCGCGCTCGCCGCGGAGATCGGCGACTTCAACCGCTTCCGTAGCGCCGCCGAGTTCATGGCCTTCGTCGGGCTGGTGCCCTCCGAGCACTCCTCCGGCGAGAAGCGCCGGCAAGGGTCGATCACCAAGGTCGGCAACGCACATGTACGCCGGCTGCTGGTCGAGTCAGCCTGGCACGCGCGCCGACGGCCGAAAGTCGGCTACGAGCTCGCCCGCCGCCAACGCGGCCAGAACGTCATCGCTGTGGAGCGCGCCTGGCGCTGCCAGCAGCGGTTGTATTCCCGCTGGCTGCGGATGGCCGGCCGCGGCAAGCCACAGCAGAAGATCGTCGTCGCCTGCGCCCGCGAGCTCGCCGGCTTCGTCTGGGCGATCGCCACC
>JBBQPW010000040.1:0-12585 GCA_038216845.1 Gaiellales bacterium
GCCGTACCAGACTGGATACGCCGCGGCTGCGACCACGGCGGACGCGACCACGACTCGCGCAGTTGCTCCCGCGATCGCTTGCATGCCGAGGCGGCCGAGTCGCTTGCGCAGGAAGAACGCAAGCGCCGCGACACCGGCGACATTGACGAGCGATGTCGCGAGCGGAATCCCCCACACGCCGACCCGGTAGAACACCGCGTCGAGCGCGATGTTCAGCGCGAGGTTGCCGAGGGCGATCGCAGTCGGTATCCAATTCGACTGCAGGCTGAAGAACGCGCGGGTGAGGATCAGCATCCAGCCGTTGAAAACGAGACCCAGCGAGAATGCCGCAAGCGCACCGGCAACGACTGTTGTCTGGTGCGCTGTGAACTCGCCGCGCTGGTAGACGAGGCGGACGATCGGCTCGGCGATCACCGCGGAGACGACACCGGCCGGGATCAATAGGAACCCGATTTGCCGGATGCCGAGGCCGACCGTGTCCCGGAAGCCGTCGTGGTCGTGGCGGGCCGCGAGCCGCGAGAGAGCCGGGAACAGCACGGTCGCGACCGCGACCGAGAACATCCCCTGCGGGAGCATGTAGAGGCGGAAGGCCTTGTCGATCGCCGTCGGCGCGAGCCTCGGGTCGATCAGGCGTGAGGCAAAGACCGTGTCGATCACCGCGTTCACGTTGATCAGACCGAGGCCGAGCGTCACCGGGATCATTAGCGTGAAGACGCGCCGGACAGCCGGGTCGCGCCAGTCGAGCACAAGCTGGAGCCGGCCGTCGAGCCCCTTGAGCCACGGGACCGGGAGCATGAGCTGGATCACTGTTGCGGCGAGAATCGAGCCGGCGTAGACGTACAGCTTCCCGTTCTGGCCGTCTTGTGTGGGGACGCCGAGAACGAGGCCGAGGATGATCGCCGCGTTCCAGAAGACCGGCGTCAACGCGGGGACGGCGAAATGGTCGTAGCTGTTGAGGATCCCGACGACGATTCCCGAGAGGCCGAGCAGGACGACGACCGGGAAGAGCACGCGCGAGAGGCCGACGGCGAGATCGAGGTCGCCGCCCGGGCTGCCGAACAGTCGCAACACGAACGGCGAGAGGAGCATGAACAGCGCGGTGATGCCGCCGAGCGCGAGCAGCATCAACCAGAGCAGGGTCGACGCCACACGCCAGGCGCGTTTGCGCTCCCCTTTCTCGAGCAGCTCGCTGAAGACCGGGACGAACGCTCCCGAGAGCGCGGCATCGGCGACGAGTGCGCGGACGAGGTTCGGGATCTGGAACGCGACTGTGAAGGCGTTGATCTTCCCGCCGGCGCCGAAGTAGTAGGCGGACACGCTCTCGCGGATCAGCCCGAGAACGCGTGAGACGCCGGTCGCGAGCGAGAAGATCGCGGTCGAACGGGCGAGCCGCGGTCGGCGCGTAGCAGTCTCGGCCGACGACGCCTCAGGGCCGGCGGGCGGCGACGGGTCGGGAGTGTCGCTCACCTGCACACTTTCGGCACGATCGCGTTTCCCACCTGCGCGACTTTGCCCGATACGATCGATGTGGGGCGGAGGAGCGGTGGCCCCCATCGAGATCGTCCAGAAAGGACGGGTGGCGGCGTCGGTCCGGGGCCGGCAGGCTCGAGCCCCAGATTGGCGTGGGTTCGTCACCTCGCCGTCCGACAACATTGGTTCGTGGCCCGTTTGCTACCATCCCCGGGCTTCCGAGGCTTGCGCGGGTCACCGACGCTGAGCCTCTCGTTCGAACACCTAAGGGCGAAATGCCGAACATCAAGCAGCAGGAAAAGCGTGTCCGAAGTGCCGCCAGGCAGCGCCTCGAGAACCTCCGCTACCGATCGACCGTGAAGACATTGACCAAACGGCTCGAGACGGCGGTCGCCGACGGAGATGCGGAGGTCGTCGCAGCCGAGCATCTCGCGCTGGTGCGGATGATCGACAAGGCCGCCTCCAAGGGCGCGTTGCACAGCAACACGGCCGGCCGCAAGAAGTCGCAGGCCGCACGGCTCGTAACCAACAAGACCGCGTAGCTCCCTTAGAACCCGAATCAAAATGAACTCTTGTGCCGCCGGGACGTGCTGTGCGCGCACGCTGCCGCGTCCTCAGTCGTCCCGATACGTCATGTATCGGGACTCCCTGCGTCCTTGCATCGCACGCACCCATCCCGTCCCGTCAGCGAAGCTTCATTTTGATTCGAGTTCTTACTGCACGTTCGGCTTGCCCGGCGCACGCGAGATCTCGACTAGCGTGCGCTGTAACTCCAGATCGCCGTCGAGCTTCGAGTTCCCTTTCAACGCGAGATCCAGGTCGGCGAGACGCTCGGTCGCGTCCCGCAGCTCGTCATCGCTGAACCGCTCCGCCTGCTGGAACAGCTTGCCCGCGTAGAAGGTACTCCGGGTACCAAGTTGTGACAGTGCGTCCGCAGATCTGACCCCCTCGGCCGCCAGTCGGCGTGCAGTCTTTAGCTTCGAGGCGTGACCACCGAGGGTCGCCGTTAGGCGTGCGACCTCGTCGCGTCTCGGTCGGCCCGAACGCTCGAAGATAGCCTCCGTCGCTTCTAGGGCGACGCCGGTCTCATGCTCTGCCCATGCATCGGTGACCTCGAACGACGCCGTGTCGGCGACGGCCGCGACGAGCACACCGACGATGCGCCGGTCGACGGGCTCGCCGCCGGACCACATGACCAACTTGTCGACCTCGGCGGCAAGGGTCACCATGTCGTCCCCGACGAGATGGACCAGAGCCGCGCAGGCCTCCGGATCGGCTGCGACACCTGCCTCACCGAAGCGCTTCGCGACCCAGGCCTCGTGTCCCCTCTTCGCAACCACGAACTCGAGGACGTCACCGACCTTCTTGCACGCCTTCCCTAGTGCCGAATCCCCTTTGAGCTCCGAGGCCACTAGCGCCAGGGTCGTTCCCGGAGCGGGTGAGCCGAGGTACTCGACGACCGCCGCAATATCGGCCGCTCTCCAACCACCCGTCAACCGGTTCTCTGCGTTCCGCCGTCCGTCGACTGCCTCGACAATCACGAGCCTCTCATCGCCCAGCAGATTGCCCGTGTTGCAGCGGTCAACGACAGCCGCACCCGGAGTTTCGAGAGCTGACACAAGCTCGACCGCTTCGTGCTCGAAATGGCGCCGCAGCCGCTGCAGAGCGACCTCGATCTTCGGACGATCGCTCCCTGTGATGAGGTGTGCCGCCTTGAATGCAGGGTTTTCGCTCACCCCGACGAGCCTACCCCACGTTGAGCATGGACCGAGATCGTTCGCCCGTCCGACTCTAGCGTCACCCGGCCGTTCTCGTCGGTCCGGTACAGCGTCAAACCCGGGAACGACAGGAGCTTGGCGAGGGTCTCCCCACGCGGGTGGCCGTAGTCGTTGTGCGCGCCGACCTCGATCACTGCGATCCGCGGCCTGAGAATCCGCAACTCGTCGACGAGACCCGTGTCGACCGAGCCGTGGTGCGCGACCTTCAAGACCTCCACCGCCCGTAACGGCAGCCGTGACGTGATGTTCGACTCGGCATCGGCCGCCAGAAAGATGTCCGTGGCGCCGTACGACGCGAGAATCACCACCGCGTGGTCGTGCGGGTCCTCGCCGCGCAGACCACCGCCATCGGGCCAGAGAACCTGGAGCCGAAGGCCGCCGATGCGGTACTCGGCGCGCTCGCGGGCCGCCACGACCGGAACGCCGTGGTCACGCGCCGCACGCAGCGCAGCAGCCTCGTCCAAACCGGGTGCCGGTTGCTTCGGGTCGAGGATCTCGCCAATACGAAGATGCGCGAGCAGCGCCGGTACCCCGCCAACGTGATCTCGATGTGGATGTGTGAGAACGACAGCGTCGAGGGCATGGAGGCCCATTCCCGTGAGCTGCCGGTCGACCTTCGCCTCGGGAGGACCGGTGTCGACGAGAACCGCGCCCTCCCTCACTTCGAGCAGCTCGGCATCGCCCTGTCCGACGTCGAGGAACGTCACCCGCAGGCCAACCGGCGGTTGCCAGCCGCGTGCGGGCCGGGTCACCCACCACGCGCAGCCGACGAGTGCGACGGCGACGATGACCGTTGCGGGCAGCCGACGGCGCCACGCCGGGAGCCGCTGCAAGCCAAGGGCCAATGCGCCGAGAGCACCGACTGCAACAAGCACCCACGGCGATGAGCTCGAGGCAAATGGCAGTCGGGCAACGAAACGCGCTGAGAAGGCGATCCAGGCAGCCGGCCAACCCGCGAGCCACGACAACGCAGCCGCCGCCGACGGTAGAACGGGAGAGACGACAGCTGCAGCGAGGCCCAGACCGAGCAGCGGCGCGACTGCGGGTTCCGCCATGGCGTTTGCAAGCACTGTCCACACCGGAACGCGTTGGAAGTCGAGCCACAGGATCGGCGCGGTGGCGACACCGCAGGCGATCGAGACGGCAAGCGAGAGCCTGACGACACGTGGTATAGCGACCGGACCCGGTAGCCGCTCGAGCCAAGTCTCAAGCCACGGAACGCCGACGAAGATAGCCGCCACCGCGGCAAAGGAGAGTTGAAAGCCGGGATCGAGCAATGTCGCGGGCGTCCACGCGAGAAGGACGAGAGCGCCGATCGCCATGAAGTGCCAACGATCACGCGGCCTCGACGCCAGCCACGCCAGCGACGCAAGGCCACCGGCGACGGCCGCGCGGACCACCGACGGCTGCCAACCCACGGCGAGCGTGTAGGCACCGATCGACGCGAGCGTGACCACCTCGGCTGCGAGCCGACCGATGCCGAGCAACCACGCCAGGCCGAGCACGCCTGCGACGATGAATGCGACGTTCTGACCGCTCACCGCCAACAGGTGGTAGAGACCGGATGCTTTGAAGTCGTCGCGGAGTCCTGCGTCGAGTTCCGTCTCGTCACCGAGGACGACCCCCTCCAGGAGCCCACGCCGTTCGCCGGTCGTCCCGCGGGCGAGCGCAGACGCGATGCCCGCGCGCAGCCGGTCGGCAACGCCACCTATCCCACCCCGCCGGCCGATGATCCGGAACGGGCCGCCGCGCAGGACGACGTGCACGCCCCGCCTTGCCAACCAACCCCGCTCGTCGAAGCCGGTCTCGGGCCCTCGCGGCTCGACCGGGCGCGCGCGCAACTCGATCACGGCACCCTCGGGCGGCGCTCGGTCGCGGGGCAACTCGAGCAGGACGGATTCGTGCATCGATTCGCCGGCAAATCGGCTCACGTCGCCGGGGACCCTGAGCGCATACGCCGAGCTCCGCGCAGGACCGGTCACCGTGACGACGGCAGGCCCCGTCTCGCCGATACGCGCTAGGAGAACGCTGTGGTCGAGCATCCCGAGTCGGAGCCCGCCCCACCACAAGCCAACCGCGATCAGGCCAAGACTCAAGAACGCAACGCGCCGTGGACCCGGGACGCTCGCTGCAGCCACCAGCGCGCCTGTCAGCAGCACGCCGCAACTTGCCGGCGACGGGCGAATCCAGTTGGCAGCCGCGAGTCCGGCGCACACCGCGGCCACCAGCAACGTCGGCCAGCCGAACTCGAGCGCACGCCGAATCACGGCGTCACGAGATCCCGGAGCTGCTCGATCCGTGCGGGCCCGATGCCCGGCACGTCGTCGAGTGCGTCGACCGATCGGAATGGACCGTGCGCCGTCCTCCAATCGATGATCTTCTGCGCGGTCACCGGGCCGATTCCCGGCAACGTGTCGAGTTGCTCTGCGGTCGCACTGCCCAGACTCACCTTCGCCGCAACCGCAGAAGCCGTCGGCAACACGTCGGTCGAACCGGAAGCCGTTGGTGCGCTAGCCGGGACGACAACCTGCGTGCCGTCGACGAGCGGCGCCGCGAGGTTCACGGCGGACAGGTCGGCGCCGGCAGTCGCTCCGCCCGCGCGCGCGACCGCATCGGCGACGCGATCTCCGTCGCGCAGGCGGTAGAGACCGGCACGCCGAACAGCGCCGACGACATCGACGACCAAGCGCCCGCGGGGCGCAGGCTTGGCCCTCAGCGCACCCAGCGGAGTTGAACGGGCAGGAGCAGCCGCGGTGCCCGTCCGCGCGAGACGCGTGCCGACAAGCGCGAGAACGCCAAGGAGCACAACACCGAGAACGATGACCTGCTGCCGCGAGAGGGAGATCGCCGCCACACGACCACGATGCCAAGGCATCCGCGACGGCCGTGTGCCGACTTCGTGCCAACTCTGCGACGTCGCGGACGACGAAGGAGCTAGACGACGATGTTGACGAGCCTGTCCGGGACGACGATCGTCTTGCGGATCTCGCGCCCCTCGAGGTGCGCCTGCACCCGTTCCGACGCGAGAGCTGCGGCGAGCAACTCGTCCTCGCCTGTGCCGGCGGCGACCTGCAGGCGATCTCGCAGCTTCCCGTTCACCTGCAGGACGACCTCCACATTGGCCACGACCAAGAGAGCAGGGTCGGCCTCGGGCCACGCCGTCTCCCACAGCCGTGCCTCACCGGCCGAAAGGACACCCCAGAGCTCCTCGGCGATATGTGGCGCGTACGGCTGGATCAGCGACACCGCAGTCTCCGTCGCGAACCGCGCCGCAGGATCGTCCGGCTCTCGCTGGATCTCGTTGACGAGCTCCATCACCGCTGCGATCGGCGTGTGAAAGAAGAAGCGACGCTCGATGTCGTCGGTGACCTTGGCAATCGTGCGATGCGTCCGGCGTGCCAGCGCGCCATCGCCCGGATCCGCGCTCACCGGCTTCACTGACTGCTCGTGCGCGATCCGCCAGAGCCGGTTCAGGAACCGCCACGGCCCCTCCAAACCGGTGTCGTGCCAGTCCATGTCCTCGTCCGCCGGGCCCATGGAAAGCGTGTAAAGACGGACCGTGTCTGCGCCGTAGCGCTCGACGAAGACGAGCGGGTCGACCACGTTGCCCTTCGACTTCGACATCTTCGCGCCCGACGCCGTGATCATCCCCTGGTTGAAGAGGCGCGCGAACGGCTCGCGGAACCCGACGAGGCCTAGCTCGTTCATCACCTTCGTGAAAAACCGAGCGTAGAGAAGGTGTAGCACCGCGTGTTCGATGCCGCCGATGTACTGGTTGACCGGCAGCCAGTAGTCGGCGAGCTCACGCGAGAAGGGCAGCCGATCGTCGTGCGGATCGGTGTAGCGGATGAAGTACCAGGAGGAATCGACGAACGTATCCATCGTGTCGGTCTCGCGACGTGCCGGGCCACCGCATTTCGGACACGTCGTCGCGACCCAGTCCTCGGCCGCAGCCAACGGAGACCGACCCTTCGGCACGTAGTCGTCGATCTCCGGCAGCACGACGGGCAGCTGCTCGTCGGGCACCGGGACCTCGCCGCACGTCTCGCAGTGGATGATCGGGATCGGGCAGCCCCAGTAGCGCTGCCGCGAGAGGAGCCAGTCGCGCAGCCGGTAGGCGATCGTCTCCTCGCCGAGGCCCTGCTCCACGAGCGATGCGGTGATCGCCACCTTGCCGTCGGGCGAGCTCAGGTCCGAGAACTGGCCAGAGTTGACCAACACCTCATCGGCCGTGTGCGAGACGAACGCGCCTGCTTCGGCTACGTCTCTCCCAGGCCCGGCAACGACCTGGCGGATCTCGATCCCGTAGCGCTCCGCAAACGCATGGTCGCGCTCATCGTGCGCCGGTACGGCCATGATCGCGCCCGTGCCGTAGCCCATGAGCACGTAGTCGGCGACCCAGATCGGGATCGCCTCGTCGTTCACCGGATTCACCGCATAGCGGCCGGTAAAGACGCCGTCCTTCTCCTTCTCCTCGCGCTCGACCTCGGAGCGCGCTGCAGTGCGGCGGACGTAGTCGAGTACCGCCGTCTCGTGCTCGAAGCCGGCGACAAGCGCCGCAACCAGCGGATGTTCGGGCGCCAGCACGAAGAACGTCGCACCGAACAGCGTGTCCGGCCGCGTCGTGAAGACCGGTAGCTCGTCGCCGCTCCCCTCGACCCTGAACACGACGCGCGCGCCCTGCGACCTCCCGATCCAGTTGCGCTGCATCGTCAGCACCCGCTCGGGCCATTGCTCGAGCAGATCCATCTCGTCGAGCAACTCGTCGGCGTAGTCGGTGATCCGGAAGAACCACTGGGTCAGGTTCTTCGCCTCGACCTCTGCGCCGCAACGCTCGCAGCGCCCGTCGATCACCTGCTCGTTCGCGAGGACGGTCTGGTCGTTCGGACACCACTTGACCGGCGCCTCCTTACGGTACGCCAGGCCACGCTCGAAGAAGCGGAGGAAGAGCCACTGCGTCCAGCGGTAGTACTCGGGCTCGTGCGTCGAGAGCTCGCGCGACCAGTCGAAGGCCCAGCCCATGCGGTGCATCTGCTCGCGGATCGACGCGATGTTCCGCTCGATCACCGTGCGAGGATTTCCACCCTCCTTGATCGCGGCGTTCTCCGCCGGAAGGCCGAACGCGTCGTACCCCATCGGTCGGAGCACCTGCATCCCCTTGCGGCGCCGGACATGAGTGATGACGTCGCCGATCGTGTAGTTGAGCGTGTGCCCCATGTGGAGCTCGCCCGACGGGTACGGCAGCATCTCGACGACGTACGTCCGCTCACGGTGCTCTGCGATCTCCTCTGGCGACGGGTTCGGGACGTGGAACGACGACTCGTCGGCCCAGACCTGCTGCCATTTCGCCTCGATCGTTTGCGGGTCGTACTTCTCCATCACGCCCTGAATTCGCCTCCATCAATGAAAAAGCCTCTCGGCTGAGAGGCTCACGAGGAACCGACGCGGCGCGGCCGCGGTCAGTCCCTGGATTACCGAAGAAGCTGCGTCATGCCGTTCGATGGTAACAGGCAGAATCGGCGGGTGCTCGATCTCTTCCCCACCTCGGCGCGTCTCGACGGCAACGAGCTCGTGATCGGTGGGAACCGGGCCGCGGAGCTTGCCAAGCGATTCGGCACGCCGCTCGTCGTCTACTGCGAGGAGACGATCCGCGCTCGCGCTCGCGCTCTGCGCGCGGCGATGCGAGACGGACGGGTCGTCTTCGGGACGAAGGCATTTCCGAACGTGGCAATCCTGCGGCTGCTGCGCGAGGAAGGCGTCGGTGCCGACGTTGCTTCGGCCGGTGAGCTCGCCTTCGCACGGACGGCCGGGTTGACGGGTGCTGAGCTGGTCGTGCACGGAAACAACAAGGACGAGCCGTTCATGCACGAAGCGGCGTCCGACGGCGCCACGATCGTTCTCGACGCGGCCGACGAGGCTGTTCTCGCGGCGGAAGCAGGCGTGACGCGCGCGCTCGTTCGCGTGACGCTCGGTGTCGACGCCGACACGCACGAGGCGATCCGCACCGGGCACCATGGCTCGAAGTTCGGTTTGCCGACCGGCCAGGCCCGCGATCTTGTTCGCGACGCGCTCGAGCACGGGATCGACGTACTCGGCCTCCATGTGCACGTCGGGTCGCAGCTTGCGGATTTCGACGCGCAGGCGGAGACGATCGTACGGCTCGCGGCGTTCGCCGCATCCTGTCGCGACGAGCTCGGCTGGATCGCGAGGGTCGCCGATCTCGGGGGCGGCTTCGGGATCCGGCACCACCCCGACGAGCAGGTTCCCGACGCGGCTGACCTCGCAAGGTCGGCGGTCACGACCGCGCGCACGGCATTCGCCGAAGCGGGCTTGCCCGAGCCGGAGCTCTGGCTCGAGCCCGGCCGCTCGCTCGTGGGTCAGGCGGGAACGACGCTCTACCGCGTCGGAGCCGTGAAGCGGCTTCCCGACCGAACGTGGGTCGCGATCGACGGTGGCATGTCCGACAATCCGCGCCCGCAGCTGTACGGCGCGCGCTACACGGCCCTATCGGCGACGCGCGCGACCGAGACAGCAAACGAGACCGTGAGCATCGCGGGCATGCACTGCGAGTCGGGCGACGTCCTCATCGACGACGTTGCTCTGCCTTCGCCGCGCCGCGGCGACCTGCTCGCAGTCCCGGCGACGGGCGCCTATACGCTCGCCATGGCATCGAACTACAACGGCGTCGGGCGGCCCGCAGCAGTCCTCGTCCGAAACGGCGAAGCGACGCTGATTCGTCGCCGCGAGACGGTCGACGACCTCCTGGGGCTCGAGACCCGGTAGCCCCGGGCGACGCTGCCCGATACGAGCGGCGCCGCCCCGGTTCCGTCGGCATTCGTCAGCCGGCGGGCTGGATGTTTTGGTTGACGCGGAAGACGTTGTCCGGGTCGTAGGTCGCCTTGACGCTAGCCAGACGGTCGTAGTTGGTACCGTAGGTCGCCTTCACTCGCTCCTGGCCCTCGTCCATCATGAAGTTGACGTACGCGCCGCCGGCCGAGTACGGGTGGAGATCCTCCCAGTAGCCGACCGCCCAGTCACGGAGACGCGACGCCGAGGCGGGGTCTGGGTCGACGCCGATGAACACCTGAGACCAGACCGCGTCTCTATAGGCGAAGGCCGTGTCCTCCGGCGCGACGTCGTGCGCCGCCCCGTCGATCGGATAGATGTGCGACCCGGATTTCCAGGTTGGCATCTTCGCGTTCCACTCGCGGTTCCGCGTGATGGCCTCGTCGGCGATTTCGCGGACGAAGTCACCTCGCCAGTACCACTGGTCGCCGGGGCCGTAGAGCCCATCGAACGCACCGTTCAGATCCTTGAGCGGCATCCGATCGACACCGTGCATCAGCGGTTCGGCAACGGCGAGCAGGGGAGCCATCGCGCGCGCCGCCTCCTCGTCCGTCCCGTCGACGCACCAGACGACGCCACAGACCTTGCGAAGGTGGATCTCCTCCGGGAACGGCGGCCCCGGCGGAATGGTGTGGAAGTTGAAGAACCCGCTGACGTTCCGCGGCGCCGAGGGCAACCATTCGCGATAGGCGGCGAGTAGCTCGTCGGTGTCCTCGAGCGCCCAGAAGGTTGGGCCACCCACCACGGTGGTCACGGGGTGCGCGCGGAACGTGAACTCCGTGACGATGCCGAAGTTCCCGCCGCCGCCTCGGATCGCCCAGAAGAGGTCGGGGTGCGAATCGGCGCTCGCCGTGACGCGCTGCCCGTCGGCGAGGATCAACTCGGCCGAGAGGAGGTTGTCGATCGTCAGCCCATGTCTTCGCGTGAGATAGCCGTGCCCACCGCCAAGCGTCAGGCCGGCCACTCCGGTGGTGGAGATGATCCCGCCCGGGACGGCGAGCCCGTGCTCGTGCGTCGCGGCATCGACCTCTTTCCACAGACTGCCGCCGCCGACGCGCACCGTCCTCGCGTCGGGGTCGACAACGATCGACTTCATCAGCGACAAGTCGCAGACCACGCCATCGTCGACGCTGCCGAGCCCGCCTCCGTTGTGCCCGCCGGCGCAAATCGCCAACGGCAGCTCATGCGTACGAGCGAATCGGATCAGGGCCACGATGTCGTCGGGTCCTACGCACCGGGCAATCAGCGCCGGCCGTTTGTCGATCATCGCGTTGAACAGCGCGCGAGCGTCGTCGTAGGTCGGGCTCTCGGGGCCGATCAGCTCGCCGCCGAATCCTGAGAGCTCGCCGCGCGCAGCTTCTGCCGGGCTCAGTGTTGTACTCACAATCTTCCTCCTACTAGAACGTCAGTCCAAAGGCCGCGAGCAGGAGGCTACGCTCGACGCCTGGTTCTGTCATGACCACATCTGACCCAGTTGCTCGGACCCGACTGACGTGTGTGATGATCAGATCTGACTAGCCACTCTCCCGCGTCAGTGACATGCGATCCCTCCCCGGCCCTCTTCGCCTGGTTCCGCCGTTCCCGTTCGTGGGCCGCGCGCGGGAGTTCAGCGTGCTGCGAGCGCTTGTTCCACGCGCCGAAGGCGAAGGCGGACGGGCCGCGCTTCTCGCCGGCGAGCCCGGGTCGGGCAAGAGTCGACTCGTCCGCGAGCTTGCCGGCGAGGCGTCCGCTGCCGGGGCGGCTGTCCTGTACGGGGCGTGCGATCCAGCCGTTCGCACGCCCTACCGACCCTTTATCGAGGCACTCGACCATCTCGTGCGCGGAATGGACGTCGACGAGCTACGGCTCGACCTCGGCCCGTTCGGCGGAGAGCTCACGCGCCTCCTTCCCAACCTCCACGCCCTGGCCGGCAGTCTTCCCGCCGCCGTCACGGCCGATCCGGATACCGAGCGCGCCACCGCCTACACGTCGCTGTCGTCGGCTTCCTCGCCGCAATCAGCTTGCGAAGCCCTATCGTCCTCGTCCTCGAGGATGTGCACTGGGCGGACGCGCCGAGCCTGCTGCTCCTCCAGCACCTCGTGCGGTCGGGGGGTGAGGTGCGGATGCTGCTCCTCGCAACGTTCCGGGATGCCGAGGCGGACATCCCGGCCGAGCTCTCCGAGGCGCTCGTGGATGTCCGGCGAACCGACGGCGCCGTCAGGCTGCGCCTGGGCGGACTTGGTACGGACGACATCGCCGCTCTCGTCGAGGCCGCGGCGGGTGCCCCGCCGGGACCGGAGCTGACGTCAGCGATCGAGGATCTCACCGGCGGTAACGCCTTCCTCATCACCGAGCTCTGGCGCGAGCTCGTCGACACCGGTGCCGTGGTGGTTCGAGGAGGCGTCGTGACACTGTCCAAGCCTCTGGCGGCGCTCGGTACGCCCGAGGGCGTTCGGGAGGTCGTCAGCCAACGGCTGGCACGGCTCACTCCTGCGACGAACGAGCTTCTCGA
>JBBQPW010000041.1:0-12544 GCA_038216845.1 Gaiellales bacterium
CGTCCGCAGCGCAACGCTGTGGATGAGGAACACCGAGCCGAGCCCGAGCAGCAGACCGGTTCCGGCGAAGGCCGAGATCATCGCACCGTCGTACCAGAGCGGTGCACCCGGAATCCGACCAAGGTGAACGAGGTCGGTGACCATGTACGGCGCATTCGGGAGAAACAGGAGCCAGAGCGCTCCCAACGCAGCGAGCAACCAGCGCGACCGACCACGCCGCCAGCTGTCGTAGAAGGCGACGGCGACGACGAACGGAATCCAGGCGAGCTCCAGGTTCCAGACAAGGAAGCTGTAGCCGTCCGACCCCGTCCTCCAGGTGCGCACCCATAGGAGAGCGAGGCAAAACCCGGAGGCGAGCACGAGCGCGAACATCGTCGCGACCCGCCTATCACTCAGGCGCCGCATGCCCTCATGGTAGGTGCTCAGACGGGGTTCTCGTCGAGCAGCGCCTGCAGATCGAACGGGGCGTTCGTCATCGCGAGCTCGCCGTTGTCCCGCTTCGGCCACTCCTCTTGCGGCCGGTCCCGGTACAGCTCGATGCCGTTCCCATCGGGATCCCGCAGGTAGATCGCCTCGCTGACCGCGTGGTCGGTCGCCCCTTCGAGCGGAACACCGGCTGACGTGACCCGACGGAGCGCGTCCGCAAGTGTGGCGCGATCGGGGTAGCGCACCGCAACGTGGTACAGCCCGGTCGTGCCCCGAGGGGGAGGCGATCCACCGCTGCTCTCCCAGGTGTTCAGGCCGATGTGGTGGTGGTAACCCCCGGCCGAGATGAACGCTGCCTGGTTGCCGAGGCGCGTCTGCAGCTCGAATCCGAGGACGTCCACCCAGAACGCAAGCGCGCTATCGAGGTCGGCCACCTTGAGGTGGACATGGCCGATGTCGACGCGCGGATCGATACTCATCGCTCGTGAAGCGTAGCCCCGGCGGCAGCCCACAGGCAGTACGCAAGCCAGTGCACACCGAGGATGTCGGTCTGCAGCGCGAGCGCAAGCACAGCCCCGAACGCCGCGAAGAGCCACCCGGATCGTGACCAGAGCCCGCGGAGGATGGCGAGGCTCCACGCAACGAACGCCAGTATCCCCAGCAGACCGGTCTCGACGCCCAGCTGGGTGTACGTGGACTCGCCGGCGAGGATGTCGACACCGGTCCTCTTCGCCTCGGTCCCTGCGTTTCCGAGCCCGAAGCCCTGCGGATGGTGGATGACGGTGCGCAGACCGTCGCGCAGGTTGGTCCAGTGGCTCGAGAGCGAGGTGTCTCCGGCCGAGAACGGGTCACCGCCTGCCGGGTGCGGCCGGTGGGCATTTGCGCGTAACACGGCCAGCTCGGACGCCGTGTAACTCGTCGACGGGCCGACCGAGGAGTAGATCGCGAAGAACCCGACGGATACGCCCGCGACGACCGCGGCGAGCGCGACCGGCGGCCAGCGGCGTTGCGCGGCTGCCAGGAGAAGAAGTCCCGCGCCGAGTGCCAGCGTCGCGGCGCGCGTGTGTGTCCAGAGCAGACCGGCGAAGCACGCGAGCGACGCGAGCCCCGTCCAGCGGGTGAGTCGCTCCCTTGCCGCGAGGAACAGCAGCACGACCACGAGGAGGTAAGCGGTCGCGAGCGGGCTGAGAAAGGTCGAGACAAGTCGTCGGATCGGGTTCGTCTCGTCGCCGGTGTTGTAGACCCAGTTCTCGGGGAGACCGGACAGCCCCTTGCCGTAGTCGAGCGAGAGCTGATCCCCGAACCAGCCGGGAACGCCCGAATCGCGCCACCACTGCAGCGGCACGAGATAGACGTCGATCAGCCCCCACACCGACAGCGCAGCGCCAGCCGCGACCGCGAGCCATGCAAGGCGCCTCCGGTTCTCCGGCTGAAGCACGACCAGCCGACCGAGAGCGTACGCCGCCACCGGAACGAGATCGTGGCGTAGCGCGTACAGCACGCCCTTGGCGGTTGCGTGTCCGCCGAACCAGCCTTGCGGGAGGAGGGCGTAGAGCACGACGAACGCTGCGTAGAGAAGGGCGAGCCGATCCGCTGCGGTCGCAAGCGGAAGCCGTCGCGCGTGCCACATGGCCACCCCGATCGCGACCGCCAGCAAGACCTCCTTCCAGGCGGCGACGACATCGAGACCCCGACCTCTCAAACCCGCATCCCACAGCTCGGCGAGCACGAGGTTGTGCAGCGCGAGCCCGACGACGAACGCTGCAAGCGCTAAGCGCGGCAGGCGGGCCGTCACGTGATCGCCACGAGCGTCAAGCCGAGGTTCACGATCCGAACGGGCACCGGGAAGAGGGCGCGAAGGCCGGCCGGGCCGAGGAGTCGGTTCTCCTTTGCCCAGGGCTTGCGGGCGAGGTCGTACGCGCGATTCGCCGCGTTCTCCGGGAGCCAGTGCACGAGCGGGAGCCGCGTGTGCACTTCGATCGGAAACCAGCGATTCGGCGTCGTCAGGAAGACGCGGTCGGCGACGCGCAGCGCTTCGAGGACAAAGACCTGTTGCCGATCGAAGTCGCCGACGTGCTCGACGACGGCGTTCGAGAAGTAGATGTCGAACTCACCGTCGGTGAACGGCAGCGCACAACCGTCCCCCTGCACGTAGGCGACATCCGGGTAGTGCGCCCGAAAGCCGACGCCGTCGTGGAGTCCGACAGCCGTGATCCGCTCGCGCCACGGATAGAGCTCCTCGAAGAAGTTATGCGTGGCACAACCGTCCTGGCCGCCGGCGCCGCCGAAGCCGACCTCGTCGGCGCCGACGTCGAGCACGGTCGTCGCCGCGGTCGGGCGCATCTCGTCCAGGAAGAGACGGAGCTTCCGTCGGCGCGAGCGCAGGGAGACGGCGTCGGCAAGCGTCATCTCGGCGACGGTAGCGCGAGCGGCGGCGCTCGGCGCCAGTCTGGCCCGACCTGTCTCGGCGAGCCACGTCTCGACTCTGACACCGGACATGTCTCGGTGGGCCACGTCTAATCTCTGACACCGGACGTGTTCGCCCGGGACAGACCCGACATAAAGTAGGCCCCATGATCGAAGCAGCGATCACGCCCACCGGTCGCTACCGCCTTGGGCTGATGACGCGGTCTGACCGCTGGTCGGCACCTCTCGCTGATGGCACCACGGCGACCGCTTGGCAGCGCGCCAACGGGCAAGTCGTCATTCGTGCCGCAGGTGAGGAGCAGATCGCGAAGGCGCGGTTCATGCTCGCGCTCGACGACGACACGACCGACTTCCACCGCCGGTTCGCCGAGGACGCGCTCATCGGCCGCTCGGCGCGCGCGCTTACGGGCTGGCGCCCCCTCCGGCTCCCGACCGTCGCCCACGCGGGACTCCGCGCTCTGTGCGGCCAGCTGGTCGACTCGCGCCGAGCTCGGCAGATCGAGCGAGCGATCTTGCGTGCCTGTGGCGGCCCGGTCGCGACGCAAGCCGCGCTCCGCCAGCTATCGGGCGCCGAACTACGCGCATGCGGGCTCGCGGCGAGCCGTGCCGCCACGCTTCTGCGTCTCACCAGCATGATCGACCTCGAACGACTCCATGACCACGACACCGCGACGGTCCTGGTTCGACTCACGCGAGAGCGAGGCATCGGCCCGTGGTCCGTCGGTGTCATCGCGCTCAAAGGACTCGGCCGCTACGACCACGGGCTCGTCGGCGACCTCGGCCTGATCAAGCTCGTGTCCGCGTTGCGCGGTCGGCCGGCTGAGGCGTACGAGACAGCCGAGCTCCTCGAGCCGTACGGCGAATGGCAGGGCCTCGCCGGCGAGCTGCTCCTGCTCGGCTGGACGAAAGGGCTCGTGCCCGGGGCGGATCCCGATGTCGCGCGACGCACCCGCCTCCGTGCTCGCCGAGCCGCCTAGACTTCCGCGATGGCCGTAGACGAACGACGGATCGCCGTTCTAGGCGCCGGCAAGATCGGCGAGGCGCTGATCTCCGGCCTCCTCAGCTCCGAGTGGCGCACGCCCGGCGACATCGTCGCAACCGGGCGCCGGCCCGACCACCTGTCCGAGCTGCACGAGCGTCACGGCATCCGCACCACCCTCTCGAACCCCGACGCGGCCACGCGAGCCGCGCTCGTCGTCGTCGCCGTGAAGCCCCAGGACATCGACGTGCTCCTGGCCGAGGTGCGCGACGTGATCACGCCCGAGCAGACGGTGCTCTCGATCGCAGCGGCGATACCGACGACCGCCGTCGAGCGCCGCCTCGCCGACGGTGTGCCGGTCGTGCGCGCGATGCCGAACACGCCGTCGGTCGTCCACGAGGGAATCGCCGGGATTTGCGCAGGCGCACACGCAGGCGAGCCGCATCTCCGGCTGGCCGAGGAGGCGCTCCTGCACCTCGGCGCCGTCGTGCGGGTAGCCGAGCCGTACATGGACGCCGTGACCGCCGTCTCGGGCTCAGGCCCCGCGTATTTCGCGCTCCTGTCGGAGGCGATGATCGAGGCCGGGATCCTGCTCGGCCTCTCCCGCGAGATCTCGACGCAGCTCGTCGTGCAGACGATGCTCGGCACGGCGAAACAGCTTCGCGATCAGAAACTGCACCCGGTCGAGTTGCGCGAGATGGTCACCTCGCCCGGAGGAACGACGATCGCAGCAATCCGCGAGCTCGAGATGGCAGGGGTGCGGGCCGCGTTCCTGAACGCGATCCAGGCTGCGATGAATCGCGCGCGCGAGCTCGCTTCCGACGACCAGTAATGGCTCGCGAGCTTCGCGAGGTCGTGTTCGTCGATGGCGTCCGAACGGCCTTCGGCAAGGCAACGCCCGACGGCCTGTTCACGAAGACGCGCGCCGACGACATGGTCGCCAAGCTCGTCCGCGAGCTGCTGCGCCGAAACCCGTCGCTGCCGCCGGAGCGGATCGGCGATGTGATCGTCGCCGCGACGGCCCAGGTCGGCGACCAGGGCCTGACGCTCGGACGCGACGTCGCACTCCTCGCGGGTCTGCCACACTCCGTTCCCGGCTTCGCGCTCGACCGGATGTGTGCGGGTGGGCTCACCGCGGCCACGACCGGCGCGGGTGAGATCGCGATGGGCGCCGCCGACATCGTGATCGCCGGTGGCGTCGAGCACATGGGCCACCACCCGATGGGCGCCGAGGTCGACTTCAATCCGCGCTTCGTCGCGGAGCGACTGATCGACCAGAGCGCTGCCGTCATGGGACAGACGGCCGAGAACCTCCACGACGTCCTGCCGCAGCTCACGCGCGAAGACGCGGATGCGTACGCCGTGTCCTCGCAGCGCAAGGCGGGAGCCGCGTGGGACGCGGGAGAGATGGACGGAATCGTGGTGCCGATGGCCGTCTTCGGCGACGCGGGTTGGACGATGACGGAACGCGACGAGTTCCTCCGCCCCGAGACAACCCTCGAAGCGCTCGCCGCTCTCCGCACGCCGTTTCGCGCCGGCGGGCGCGTGACGGCGGGAAACTCGGCGGGGCTCACCGATGGCGCCACCGCCTGCGTCCTCGCCGCCGAGGACACCGCGCGCGAGCTAAGGCTGGAGCCGAAGATGCGACTCGTCGGTTTCGCCTATGCCGGTGTCGAGCCGCACCTGATGGGGCTCGGGCCGATCCCTGCAACGACGCAGCTCCTCGCCCGCACCGGAGTGACCCTCGACGAGATCGGTCTCTTCGAGCTGAATGAGCCGTTCGCGGTGCAAGTTCTGAGTTGGTGCGACGGCTTGGGCGTCGAGCCGGACGACCCACGCCTCAACCCGTACGGCGGCGCGATCGCGTGCGGCCACCCGCTGGCAGCAACGGGCGTTCGCCTGATGGCGCAGCTCGCTCACGGCTTCGAGCGGCAACCCGACGTCCGCTACGGCCTCACCGCTCTGTGCATCGGCCTCGGCATGGGCGCGGCCGTGCTCTGGGAGAGCTGTGTTGCCGGATAACGGCAAACCGGTCACACGGTTCAAGCTCCGGCGGCTGACGACCCGCGTCGGGTCGATTGCGCTCGTCACGATCGACAACGGCGCGGACTGGCGGAAACCGAATACGTTCGGCCGGGAGGCGCTCGAATCACTGCGCGCGGTCCTGGACGAGTTGCAGTCAGGCGACTGGGACGGGTTGCTGCTCACCGGGAAACCGCTCGTCTTCGCGGCCGGCGCCGATATCGACGAGTTCCCGGGTATGACCACCGAGCGGACGCGCGAGGCCGGACGCGTGGGCCACGAGCTGTTTGGCGCCATCCGCGAGCTCCCCTTTCCGACGGTCGCCGCAATCAACGGTGCGGCCCTCGGCGGCGGCGTCGAGATCGCTCTGCACTGCGACTACCGCACCATCTCGTCCGCGGTTCGCCACGTCGCGCTGCCCGAGGTCTCACTTGGGATCATCCCCGGCTGGGGCGGAACACAGCTCGTTCCACGGCTGATCGGAGCGACTCGGGCGGTCGAGCTGATCGTATCGAACCCGTTGCGCCAGAACCGCATGCTGACCGGCCCGAAGTCGTTCGAGCTCGGGCTGGCCGACGCGCTCCTCGAGCCCGTGGAGTTCGTGGACGAGTCGCTCACGTTTCTGCTGGCGCGCATCGATGAGCAGGCTCCGAAGCCCGAAAGCGCTGCCGATCTGTCCGACGCAGCGGAGGTCTGCCGGCGCGCCCGCTTTCAGGTCGACGACCAGGTACACGGCGCTGCACCCGCTCCGTATCGTGCGTTGGACCTCATCGAGGGCGCTGCGACATGGACGCTCGAGCAGGGCTACCGCGCCGAGGAAGACGCGCTCGCCGACCTCCTTCCCGGCCCGCAGGCGCAGGCATCGATCTACGCCTTCGACCTCGTCGAGCGCCGCGCCAAGCGTGCGCCCGCGAAGCTCGACGCCGAACCGGCCCGTGTCACGAAGGTCGGCATCGTCGGCGCGGGGCTGATGGCCCGCCAAATCGGGTTGCTCGTCCTGCACCGCCTCGAAGTGCCACTCGTGCTCCGCGACGTGACCCAGGATCAGGTCGACGACGCCATCGACTGGATCCGGGGCGAGCTCCACAAGCTGGTCGCCAAGGGACTGCTCGCGGAGCCGAAAGCGCGCTTCCTGGCTTCGCTTGTCTCCGGCCGCACCTCCTACGACGTGTTTGCCGGCTGCGACCTCGTGCTCGAAGCGGTGTTCGAGGACATCGAGGTGAAACGCGAGGTCTTCGCCGCGCTCGAAGCCGTTGTCGGCCCGGAGTCCATCCTCGCGACGAACACCTCGTCCCTGTCCGTGGCCGAGATGGGCGCGGAGCTCGCGCACCCGGAGCGGGTCGTCGGGATGCACTTCTTCAACCCAGTCGCTTTGCTGCCACTCGTCGAGCTGATCCGCACCCCGCGCACCGACGACCGGACGATCGCAACCGCTTGGGCTGTCACCACTGGCCTCAAGAAACGCGGTGTGGTTGTCAGCGACGCGCCGGCGTTCGTGGTCAATCGCATCCTCACCAGAATGACGACCGTGCTGATGGCGGGACTGGAGCGCGGCAACAGCGTCGAGGAAACAGACGAGTCAGTACTCCGCCTCGGGTTGCCGATGGCGCCCTCCGTCCTGCTCGGGATGGTCGGGCCGCGTGTCGCGAATCACGTCCTGGAAACGCTGCACACTGCGTATCCGGCGCGCTTCCCGCTCTCGGCAACGCTCGCGAGCCTCGCAGCCGGGGACGACAAGGTGGTGGTCTCCGAGCACGCGCGGCAGACCGTCGAGCAGCTGACGACCGCCGTGCTCGAAGCCCTGGCAGACGAGATCCGCTACGTGCTCGAGGAAGGCGTCGTCGATTCGGCGGCCGATGTCGACGCCTGCCTGATCCTCGGCGCCGGCTTCCCGTTCTTCCTCGGCGGACTGACGAAGCACCTCGATCAGACAGGGGTGTCGCAGCGCATCACGGGTCAGCTCCTGGCCGAGACCCACGCCTCCGCGAACTGACCCTGTCGGCATCCGATGTCGTCGGGTATGCTCCGAGGAGCGACGCTCGACCGTTGAAGCGCGGGCGCGCCGGATTCCCTTCAGTAGCAGCACCGATGCGTGCTGCGCTCATGCGCGAAGCGACACTTCACCCGACAACGACGTCGGAGCCGACCGGGAGCCTCGAGGCTCTGGCGCTCCGAGCACAAGCCTGGTATGGCGAGCCGTTCCTGCATCCCGGCGAGGACCCGCAGGAGGCGCTGGCCTCGGGCACAGCTCGTCGTGCCGCGCTCGAGGATGCAGCCGCGGAGATGGACGCGGGCCGCACGACCCCGTCGCCACGGTGGAAGGTGCGCTACGGCCTGATGCTCGGGCTCGAGCGCGTCCTCGCCTCGCCGAACCCCGCCACCGCCTCGGGTACCGAGCTGCGACGGCACCAGATCGACGCTCTCGCCGGGATGCTCACCGAGCTGATCGCGGCGAATCAGCGCGACGCAGAGGACAACGGCAACGGGCACGGCAATGGCGCGACCGCCGATCTCGACGCCGACCTCGAAGACGAGGACGACGACGAAGACGCGGGCCTGATCGACGAGGATGCCGACGAGCTCGCCACGGTGGTCGACGACCCCGGTGCGAGCCGTCGCTACCGCTTCCGACATCCGACCGCGTCCGGCAAGACGATCGCGGCTGCCGGCTTCGTCGAATCCGCGCGCCACCTCGGCATCCTGATCCTCACCCATCGCCGGCTCCTCGTTTCCCAGTTCACGCGCGATCTCACGACCGAGGGCTACGGCGACCGCCTGACGCCCGCGATCGAAACCGGCCTCGAGCCGCTGCGGGACGATCCGATCACGATTCAGACGTACGCCTGGTTCGCCCGTCACTCCGGCTCCGTCAGCCGCTCGGCGTACCAGCTCGTGATTTGCGACGAGGCACACACAGCCCTCGGCGAGAAGACGAGTGCGGCGATTCGCAGCCTCCCCGAACCCGTCTACATCGGTATGACGGCCACCGAGGAGCTGATCGCGAAGCAGGTGTCGGATGTCTTCCCTGCGTCGGTCGACGACCTGCCGCTCGCCGACGCGGCGCGGCGCGGACTGATCGCACCGCTCCGTTGCCTCCGCGTCCCACCGGCCGCAGCGATCAATGCCGTGCCGATCGTCGGCGGTGACTTCGAGGAACGCGCCCTGGCAGACGCACTCGACCACCAGGCGCTCAACCAGGCCGCGGCAAGTCTCTATCGCGAACGCTTCGGCTCGACGCCCGGCATTGTGTATGCGGCAGGCGTCGACCACGCCTACAACCTCGCCCAGGAGTTCCGTGCTGCCGGCCTCAAGGCAGAAGCGGTCTCAGGTCGCACACCGCCGGTCAAGCTCGCCGAGACGCTCGCCGCCTACGAGCGCGGCGAGATCAACGTCCTGATCAACGCGCAACTGCTCGCCGAAGGCTGGAACTCGCCACGCGCCACTATCTGTTTCCACCTCGCGCCGACCGCGTCACGTCGCGTGTACCAGCAGCGCATCGGGCGCATCATGAGGATGCACCCGCGCAAGGAAGCGGGCATCGTCGTCGACTTCACGCCGAAGTCGGCGACACACAACGACCGGGTCGTCTCGCTCCACTCCCTCCTCGGCGCCGACTTCTACCGCGAAGGCGCTCGCGTTACCCCGGCCCCGCGCCGCCGGCAGCAGCGTCGCGCACGTCGCAAGCTTTCGCCGGTGCCGTGGCTCGTCCCGGTCACGCCCGACGTCGCGCGGCGGCTGATGGTCATCCAGCGTGAGTGGACCCGGATCGACCCCAAGTACCTCGACGACGACGAGCAACGGTTCTGGGCCACGATCGCCGGACGAAACATCCGCTTCGATCAGCGCGCCGAGTTCGCGCTCACGTTCACCGAGGGCCGCGCCCGCAAAGGAGCGCTCGACGCGTTTCTCTCGGTCTGCGCCGCGGAGAACCCGAACCGTCGTCTGCGGCAGACAGCTCTCGCCGACCGCGTGGCAACGCCGGTGGAGCGCGCGGATTTCGATGATCTCGTGACGCTCGTGACACAGGCGCCACCGTGGGAGAAGGATCGCTCCGCGGGCGTCCGTACCCTGCTGAGAGCGATCGGGGATGGGAAGGCGAATGCCCCCGACCAGATCCTCAACCGCTGGACGTGGAAGCTGGCGCGCGCAACACGCAAGATCCAGGACCGCCGGGCGAGCCAGGAGTTCCCGGAGGCAAAGCGGCTCCTCGGCGCGGCCGCGAACTCTCGCGGGCATCGCCACGAGGAGAATCTCGCGCAGCTCGTGAAGGTCGCGAAGGCCCTGCCGCTCCAGGGCGGAGCGGCCCTGCTCGCCTCGGCAGAGGGCTACACGCCGCGCGCAAACGCCGTCCTCGATGCTGCGCGGGAGGAGATCGGGGCGATCACCGACATCGCGAATGCGCTGGCCGAAAGCCTGCCGGCGCCGAAAGCTCCTGCTCGAAAGTCCCGCCGTCGGCGCAAGCGCCGTCGCGGGCCGGCAGCCGAGAACACAAATGGCGGCGCCACGGTTGAAGCGCCGGCAAGCGAACCGGAGACCAAACCGCCGGCCTCCATACCCGCGGACAGCAACTCTGCCGCGGCGTAAGCTGCTCGTAAGATCCCGTCTCTACCCTGGGAGCCGATGCTCGTCCTTCTTGGCGTCGGATTTCTCGCGGGCCTTGTCACCGCCCTCTCGCCGTGCGTGCTCCCGGTCCTGCCGATCGTGCTCGCCGGCGGTGCGACCGGTCGGCGCCCGATCGCGATCATCGCCGGCCTCGTCGGCAGCTTCACGCTCTTCACGCTGACGGCCGCCTGGCTGCTCGACAAGCTCGGTCTGCCACAGGATCTCCTGCGCAACATCGCGATCGCGCTCCTCTTCGTCGTCGCCGCAACGCTCCTCGTACCACAGCTCGGGGACCTCGTCGCACGCCCGTTGGAACGGCTCGCACGACGACCCGCGGGCGATCTCGGCGGCGGTGTGCTGCTCGGCGCGAGCCTCGGGCTCGTGTTCGTCCCTTGCGCCGGACCCGTCCTCGCCGCAATCACGGTCCTGGTCGCGAAGAGCAGCGTCGGTGTGGAAGGGGTGCTGCTCACGCTGGCGTACGCGCTCGGTGCCGCGGTGCCTCTGCTCGCGATCGCCTTTGCCGGCCGCGGTCTCGCGGGCAGGCTGCGCTCGCAGTCCGAGCTCGTTCGCCGGGTCTCCGGGGTCTTGATCCTCGGCACGGCGATCGCGATCGCGTTCGGCGTCGACCGCAACCTGCAGACGGTCATTCCGGGCTATACGCAGGCGGTGCAGGACAGGGTCGAGCAGAGCACGCCAGCGTCCAAGCAACTCCGCAAGCTGACCGGCGCCCACCCGCTCACCACCGCGCCAACGGCGTCGGCGAGGGCAACCGACCGCTCGGGCCTGCGCGACTACGGCGCCGCGCCCGACTTCGCAGCCGTCACGGAATGGGTCAACACCAAGCCACTTACGCTCGCCGGTCTCCGCGGCAAGGTCGTGCTAATCGACTTCTGGACGTACTCGTGCATCAACTGTCTACGCACGCTCCCGCACGTCGAGGCCTGGGCTGCTCGCTACCGGAAGGCCGGGCTGGTCGTCGTCGGCGTCCACACGCCGGAGTTCGCCTTCGAGCGCGTTCCCTCGAACGTCAAGGAGAACGCAAACCGCCTGGGCGTGAACTATCCGATCGCGATCGACAACGGCTACGGAACGTGGAACGCGTGGGGAAACCAATACTGGCCGGCTGAATACCTCATCGATCGCAACGGCCACGTACGGGAAGCGCATTTCGGCGAGGGCGAGTACGACACGACCGAAGCGGCGATCAGAGCGCTCCTCGGAGGCACGACCGGCAGCCTGCCGACAAAGGCGGTGGGCATCGCAGACGCCACTCCGACCGGCTCACTGACACCCGAGTCGTACCTCGGGGCGTCGAGGCTCGCCCGCTACGCAGGCAGCGCGATCGTCCCAGGCAAGCTTCACGCGTACCGACTGCCGGCGCATCTCGCGCTAAACGACCTCGCGTACGGCGGAAACTGGACTGTCGAGCCAGAGCGGATCGTCGCCGGGGAAGGCGCGCGGCTACGGCTTCAGTTCATCGCGCGCAAGGTCTACATCGTCCTCGGCGGCACCGGAACGATGACCGTGTTCGTCGACGGTCGACGCTCGAGCTCGGTCCGGGTCGCCGGCGACCGGCTCTACACGGCGGTCAACGGTACAATGTCCGGCCGCCACCTACTCGAGTTACGGTTCTCGCCGGGGGTGCTCGCCTACTCGTTCACGTTCGGCTAGGAGCGCTGGGGTGGCGTGTCGTCGCCGTTCTCCTCGCGGTCGCGAAGGAACCGCGTCAACTCGGCGGCGATCGAATCGCCGGTTGGAATCCCACGCTCCTCGACAAGCTCCTCGAGCGAATCCGCCCGCCGCTCGAGCTCCTCGACATACGACGCTGTTTCGGCGTCCGTCGACACGGCCTCCGACACCTGTTCTGCGTAGGTCGATTCCGCCTCGGCGAGCTCGGTGACGTCGATCGGCGTCCCGATCAGCGTCGCCAGCCGCTCGCACAGCGCGCGCGCCGCCCGCGGGCTCGGCGCGAGCGAGACGTAGTGCGGAACCGCCGCCCATAAGCTCACCGACGCCATATCCGCTGCGCGGCACGCATCGTGGAGAACGCCGACGATCCCGGTCGGACCCTCGTACCGCGAATGCTGT
>JBBQPW010000042.1:0-12461 GCA_038216845.1 Gaiellales bacterium
ACACCCGATGACCTCGCGCGTGTCGAGGCGTGGCTCGAGCCTGACTCGCCGTGAAGGCGGTTTTCTTCGACGTCGGCGAAACCCTCGTCGACGAGACCCGCTGGTGGAATGAGCACGCGCGGCGAATCCATGTCTCGCCGGTCGTGCTTGCTGCGACGCTCGGAGTTACGATCGAGCGCGGCGAAGATCATCGAGCGGTCTGGGGTTACCTGGGCCGTCCTGTACCCGAACTGGACGCCGACGTCGGTTACGTCGCCGCCGACCTCTATCCCGATGCGAAGCAGTGTCTGCCCGAGCTCCGCGCAGCCGGCTATTTTGTCGCCGTTGCCGGAAACCAGGGTTCCAACCTGGAGTGCGATCTGCGCAGCTTCGGTCTCGATGTCGACCTCGTGACCTCGTCGGTCGGGCTGGGCGTTCGCAAGCCGGCGTCTGAGTTCTTCGAACGGCTGGTCGCCACGACCCCGTTCGCGCCGGCCGAATGTGCATACGTCGGCGATCGTGTCGACTTCGACGTCCGACCGGCGAAGGCCGCCGGCTTGGTTGCGATTCATCTTCGGCGGGGGCCGTGGGGTCTACTGCAGCGCGGGTCCGAGGAGTCCGACCTCCGCATCGAGTCGCTCGCCGAGCTGCCGGCGGCGTTACGCTCGCTCGGATGAGCGAGTTGCGGATAGGTCTCGGAATCGATGCGCACGCGTTCGCGGACGGCGTGCCGCTCGTCCTCGGCGGTGTCCGCTTCGACGAGCCGCGCGGGCTTGCCGGACACTCCGACGGCGATGTGATTGCGCACGCCCTGACCGATGCGCTGCTGGGTGCTGCGGGCCTCGGCGATATCGGCTCCCTGTTTCCGTCCGACGATGAGCGGTACCGCGGTGCCGACTCGCTCGACCTGCTCGCCGAGGCATATCAGCAGGTGCTGGCTGCCGGCTACGAGCTCGTCAACGCGGACTGCATCCTCGTCGGCGAGGAGCCACGGATCGCAGCTCACCGTGACGAGATGCGGCTGTGTCTTGCCAAGGCGATCAGCGTGGATGTGAACCGGGTCAACGTCCGCGCCACGACCACTGATCGCCTCGGCTTCACGGGCCGCGGCGATGGTCTCGCGGCTGAATCGGTCGCGCTGCTCGCCCAGACATGATCGTGCGGTGGTTCGGGCGTAGCGAGCAGACAGGAGTAGTGCAGCTTCGGCCGTTCACCTCCCTCGTTCTCGCTGCCGGCACGTGGGCGATAGTTGTCGCGCTTTCGATTGGCTTGCCACTCGCCGGGCTCGGCTGGGGAAACTCGCCGAGCCTTTATGGGGCGTCTATTTCGGGCTAGCCGGGCCTGCGTTCGCCCGGGGTGTCTACCGCGTTCGGCTGGAGTCGACAACGAGGAGATCCGCGTCTTCAACGTCCGCGAGACGTACCGGATGCCCTGGGGCTCGGTCGCGAAGATCGACATCGTCCACTACTGGCTCAGCCCGGGCGTCATCATTCCGGGAAGCTGCCGTTCGAGTCTCGACTCATGGCGGGAAGCGCATCGTGATCGATGCCTCGATGAACTTCTAACCCGAGCTTGTCGACGCTCTCGAGCGAGCGCGAAGCAGAGCGCCTCTCGGTTGACGGCAAATCGCTGCGGTCGGCAGCAACGGTCACGCGGCCGGAAGCGTAAACGAGATGCGGGCCCCGCCGCCCGGCCGGTTCTCGGCCCAGATTCTGCCGCCTTGCGCCTCCACCAGGCCGCGGGCGATCGCCAGGCCGAGGCCGGCGCCGCGCGTTGACCGGGCGCGATCACTGCGCCAGAAGCGCTCGAACATCCGCGTCTGCGCCTCGTCGCCGAGGCCTTCGCCGGTGTCCTCGACACTGATCTGCACCTCGTCAGCGAGCGACTCGACGCGCACGGCGACCGACCCGTCCGACGGAGTGTGGCGGAGTGCGTTGGTGAGGAGGTTGAGGAGTACGCGCTCTACCTTCTCGGGCGCGAACAATGCGGTCACCGCGCCGTCGACGTCGCCAACGAGGGTCACCTGGCGTTGTCGCGCTTCCGCCTCGACGCCGCGCAGGCATGAGTCGACCACCGTCGCGAGCGGCGCGACGTGGAGCTCGAGCGTGAGGACGCCCGCGTCGATCCGCGCCAATTCGAAGAGGTCGTCGACGAGCAGCGTGAGCACACCGACCTGCTCCCGCAGTGCCGGCAGGTAGTCGTCAGGCTCGGCGAGGCCGTCCTCGAGCGCCTCGAGCATCGCCTGCATGTTCGCGAGTGGCGTCCGCAGGTCGTGGCTCGACCACGCGACGAGCTCCCGGCGGGCGTCGAAGAGCTGCTCGATATTTCTCGCCATCTCGTTGAACGATGCGGCGAGGTCCGCGATCTCCGCCGGCCCGGACTCCGGGGCCCGAGCCGCCAGATCGCCACTCGCGAGCGCGCTCGCGGCGGCGTGGACGCGGTCGAGCGATCGTGCGATCGCGTGGGCGAGATACAGACCGGCGACGATGGCGATCGCGGCCGATGCGGCCGAGACTGCGAGGATCTTCACATCGTCGCCCATGTGGAACATCACCCACCCCGAGAGCAGAACGGATGCCAGCGGCAGCGACACAGCGAGCATCGCAAGGCCGGCGAGCTGCATCCGAACGGTCGGCAGAAGCCGTAGCAGGAAAACCGATACGAGCCCCACGGCGAGCGTCGCAGACGCGATTGCGAGGGCGTTGACGATCACGAGACGAGCCTGTAGCCGACACCCCAGACCGTCTGCAGATGAGCGGGCTGCGATGGATCGGCCTCGATCTTCTCTCGCAGCCGGCGAACGTGAACGGTGACCGTCCCAGTGTCAAGCGCGGCTTCGTACCCCCACACGCGGCTCATCAGCTGGTCTCGTGAGAACACCTTGCGCGGATGGCTTGCGAGAAACCAGAGCAGATCGAACTCTTTCGCCGTCAGCTTGACGGGCGCACCGAAGCGTGTGACGTCGCGGGTGCTCGAGTCGAGCTCGATCTCACCGAACGTCAGCCGCTCGACCGGACCCGCAGGACCGGCCGTGCGCCGTAGGACCGATCGGACCCGCGCGGCGAGCTCGCGTGGCGAGAACGGCTTTGTGACGTAGTCGTCTGCGCCGAGCTCCAGCCCCACAATTCTGTCGGCCTCCTCGCCGCGAGCTGTGAGCATGATCACGGGCAGCTCGGAGCGGGCCCGAATCCAACGGCACAACTCGAGCCCGTCGGCACCGGGCAGCATCACGTCGAGAACGACGAGGTCCGGAGTCCGTTGCTCGAGGAGCTCCCGAGCGCGGTCGCCGTGGTCGGCCTCGAGGGTGGTGTGGCCTTCTCGCTGGAGATAGCGGACGATGACATCGCGCACGATCGGCTCGTCGTCGACTACCAGGACGGTCGCCATGGGCTCATTCTCGTCGCTGGAAGGTTACGGGCGTGTGAATAGACCGGCATGCGGTGCTGCCCGGCCCGGGGCGGTGGTTCCCCCGCGCCGGGCAGCAGCGCGCTGAACTCGTCTTTCGCTGTCGTTAAGCGCTGCTCGGCTATGCTCCATGAGGGATGCGGGTGAGCCACCGCTCCACATCGAGAGAGGCCGAGGGACCCGGCCCGAGAACGCCTCGGCAACCTGCGCGCCGCGCAAGGTGCCACACCCGGGTGGATGTCGAGCGAGGAGGAGATCCAGATGAGCACCGCCACCCGACCGAGTTTCAGCGAGTTGCTCCGCACACGCGGCGTGCTTCTGGCCGACGGCGCAACCGGGACGAACTACCAGGACAAGGGACTCGAGCTCGGGGTCGCGCCGGAGGAGTGGTTATTCGACGCACCCGAGCTCGTGCTCGAGTTGCACCAGGAATTTGTCGCCGCCGGCGTCGATCTGATCCTCACGAATACCTTTGGCGCGACGGCGCTGCGTCTCGAAGATTCGCCACTCGAGGGGCGTGGGCGGGAGGTCAACCTCCGCGCCGCTGAGATAGCGCGAGCAGCGGGTGGCGATGCCGTCCTCGTGGCCGGCTCGCTCGGTCCTACGGGGCGGCTCGCCGAGCCGCTCGGCCCCCTCGGGCCGGACGACTGTGCCGCGGCGTACGCCGAACAGGCGGCAGCACTCACCGAGGGTGGCGTCGACCTGCTCGTGATGGAGACCTTCTTCGCACTCGAGGAGGCGGTGCCGGCGATTCGCGGCATCCAGTCGGCGAGCGACTTGCCGCTCGTCGTCAGCTTCAGTTTCGACCGCGGAACGCACACGATGATGGGTGTCTCGCCTCGGGATTTTGTGGAGGCGGTCGCTCCGTACGGTGTTGCGGCGCTTGGCGCCAACTGCGGGCGGTCGCTCGTCGATGCGGATGCGGTCGTCGGTGAGCTCCTCGACGCTGCCGGTGAGGTCCCGCTGTGGGTAAAGCCGAACGCAGGCGTGCCGAAAATGGTCGGCGACAAGGCGGTGTACGAAGCAACGCCGGAGATCATCGCGGAGCACGTTCGCCGCTACGTCGAGCAGGGCGCGCGAATCGTCGGCGGCTGTTGCGGCTCGACGCCGGCGCACGTCGCCGCCATCGCCGCGGCGATTCGCTAACGCGGCAGGGTCACGAGTTGCCCATCGCGGGCGACGAGCCCATCGCGAAGGAGCGATTCGACCACGTTCGTCTCGAGACTGGCGGCGTCGCGAGGCGAGTCGGCAACGAGACGCAGGAGGGTGGCTCGGCGCTGCCGGAACGACCCCTCGAAGCGGCCCTGCTTGGGCTTGGGGTCGTGGCGTTGGCCGCGTGAAGGGCAACCCGCAGCGAGTGGGCACGCGTCGCAGCGCGGAACCCGCGCGAGGCAGACGGTCGCGCCGAGATCCATGAGCGCCTGGGCGCTGGCCGGCGAGAAGTCGCAGCCCGTGCGCTCGCCGACTCGCGTGACGTTGACGTCGATCGGGAGGATGTCCTCGCCGAGCGCGAAGTTCCGCACGGCCGCTGCGGTGTACGGACCGACTCCGGGCAGGGTCGTCAGATCTTCGGGCCAGCCGGTTGCGGCGATCGCCTTGGCCGCGTTGTGCAGCGCGATCGCGCGACGGTTGTAGCCCAGGCCCTGCCAAGCTCGGATCACATCGCCTGGGGTTGACGCCGCCAGCGCCTCTGCCGTCGGCCAACGGTCGAGCCATGCGAGATACCGCGGGACAACCCGCTCTACCTGGGTCTGCTGCAGCATGACCTCGGAGACGAGAATCGCGTACGGGTCACGCGTCTTTCGCCAGGGCAGGTCGCGTTTCGTGCGCTCGTACCAGGCGAGAAGCTCAGCTTCCACGGCCTGACTCTACCCACCAAATCCTTATCAAATCCCCAGGTTCGTCTCATCCGGCTCTCATTCGTTGCTCGTACCGTTGGTTCGGGATGGCGCTCGCCCGACACGATCCGGTTGCTCGGCGGCGGCGTCTCGACCGTCGTGTATCGATGCTCAAGCGGCGGCTCGGGATCGCTTCGGTGCTCGGTTTCGGGGCGCTGTTCGGGCTCGTCACGCAGCATGCGGTCGGGTCGCAGAAGCACAAGCGTGCCCCTGCCGCTCAACCGGCCGCGACGCGCCGCACCTCGGCAAGCTCGTTCTTCGATACGCACGGCTCGGGGTATTCGTTCGATGACCCCAGCGCCCGCGGCGTGCAGAGTGCCCAGCCGTCGGCGAGTGCTCCGTCGCAGGGCCCTCCGCCGGGGCCGGTGGCGCAGTCGAGCGGTTCGTGATGCCGGCGATGGTCGTCCCGGAAGGCTTCGCGAGACACTCGTTCCGTGCGATGGGCACCGATGCCCTGGTTGTCGTGCCGGCCGACGATCTCCAGCTTGCGTCGAGAGAGGTCGGGACGCTGTTCGCGAATTGGGAACAAACGTTGAGCCGCTTCCGCGAGTGAGAGCGAGCTCTCGGCGCTCAACCGGTCGGCGGGTGCTCCGTTCTGCGCGGGCGAGTTGCTCTTTGCCGTTGTCTCGACCGCGCTCGATGCAGCCCGAGCGTCGGACGGGTTGTTCGACCCGAGCCTGCGCCCCGACCTCGTTCGCACTGGCTACGACCGATCGTTCGAGGAGGTGGGCCGACAGGTACCCGAGGGCAACTCGGCCCCGCTCGGGGGTGGTAGGTGGCGCGGCGTCGTTCTCGACCGCTCGTCGCGGGAGATCACGCTTCCGCCCGGGTGCGGCCTCGATCTCGGAGGAATTGCCAAGGGAGTGGCCGTCGATGCTTCGTTCGAGCTGCTCGCAACGCTCCGGATCGAGACGGCACTCGTCAGCGCCGGCGGCGATCTGGCCGTGCGCAGCCCCCGCCAGGGCGAGCGCCCGTGGCCGGTGGCTGTCGGCGAGGACGGCCAGGAGATCGTTCCGCTCACGAGCGGAGCGCTCGCAACGTCGAGCTCCGTACGACGTCGATGGCAGCAGGGCAACAAGCCGCGTCACCATTCGCTCGACCCACGAACCGGCGAGCCGACGCGTTCGAGGTTGCGCGAGGTCTCGGTCGCCGCTGTGACCTGTGCGCAGGCCGAGGTGGCTGCGAAGGCGATCTTCGTGCTCGGGCCGACGCTCGGCTCGTGTGCGACGACGGTCGCCGGATCGCCGCTGGCGCGTGGCCAGCGAACCAGCGGCTCGCGGCCTGATGCGCTGGAGCACGATCACGTGGGACACGGCGCGGGCAGGCGGGTTCGCGGCGTACGTCCTGCTGACGCTCGCAGCGACGGCCGGGTTGATTCTCCGCAATCGCTGGCAGTCCGAGCGGTGGCCGAGGTTGATCACGAACGAGGTGCACGGCTATCTGAGCCTGCTCGGCCTCGTCTTCATCGGCGTTCACGTCGCGGCGCTGACGGTTGACCCGTTCACGCACTTCGGGCTCGCGGAGATCGTGTTGCCGTTCGTCTCCCACTACCGCCCCTTGTGGATGGGTCTCGGGATCGTCTCCCTCTATCTCCTACTCGCGGTGTGGGTGAGCTCGCACCTGCGGACCCGCATCGGTCACCGGCTGTGGCGGCAGATTCACCTCCTGGCTTTTCTCGTGTACGCGGCCGCGACGGTCCACGGGCTCGGCGCCGGTAGCGACACGAAGACGGGCTGGGCACTGGCGATCTACGGCGCCAGTGTCGCCGTCGTCGGAGGTCTCACGGCCCGGCGGCTCCTCGTGCCTGCCACCCGCGGGGCTCGGAGCCGACCGGTTGGCGCAATGTTGACCGAAGTTGCTGTCGCCGGCGTCGCGACGTGGGCCGTTGTCGGGCCGCTTGCAGCTCACTGGGGAGCGCGCACCGGCGTTGCCCGCGCTGCGGCCGTCGCCAGGGCTACGCGCGCGTTGCCGAGCGCAGCTGGCTCAGGCGTTGTTCAGGCGCGTTCGTTGCGACATTCACGGGCCGGGCCACAGTCAGCGAGGCGAACGACGTCGGCCGCGTCACCGTTCGTATCCACGGAGCGTTGCACGGCGGAACGAGCGACCACCTCGAGATCCTCGTGCATGGGTCACCACGTGCCGACGGTGGCGTCGCCATGGAGGCAAGCCACGTCTCGTTTGGAGCGGCGACACCGCTGCATACGGGCGGATCGTCAGGCTCAATGGTCTGCAGTTGATTGCGTCCGTCTCGTCGAGTAGCGAGCGGCTTCGGTTGCGCATTTCGCTCCGATTCGGAAGAGACGGCAGCGCACGCGGGACGGTGCGTGGCACATCGCTCGGCACAACTGCCTGAGGCCGAGATGATTGATGCCACGCTAGATTGGACGGATGAGCGTTCGCGTCCGTTTCGCGCCGTCCCCGACCGGGTCGCTGCATGTCGGCAACGCTCTCGACGCCGTAGCGAACCAGGCGTATGCCGATGAGCACGACGGCCAGTTCGTTCTGCGGGTCGACGACACGGATGCGACACGGGTCGTCGACGGTGGGGAGGGGGCTGTGCTCGCCGATCTTGCCTGGCTCGGGATCACCTGGGACGAGGGGCCCGTACGCCAGAGCGAGCGCGCAGGGATCTACTCGGCTGCTGCAGAGAGGATGCTCGCGAGCGGCACGGCAACGTACGAGGACGATGGAACTGTTCGCCTGACGGCGTCCCCGAGACCCACCTTGCTCCGTGCGGACGGGACGGCGACCTACCAGCTCGCGACTGTCGTCGACGATCTCGATCTGCGGATCACCCACGTCATTCGGGGTTCCGACCACCGACCGAACCTCCCGCTCCACCAGTCGATCGCGCGTGGCCTGGGCGCCGAGCTGCCCGAGGTGATCCACCACGGGCTCGTCCTCGGCGACGACGGGAAGAAGCTCTCGAAGCGGCACGGCCACGCGTCTGTCGCCGACTTGCGCGACGAGGGGATTCCGGGTAGCGCGGTTCGAGCGTATCTCGACGAGCTAGGGCTGCCGGTGCACGACGTGCGTTTCGACTTGGCCCGCGTGCGCCGATTGGCGATCGACGCGATCGCGGCCATGCCCGACGACGAGCTCGCTGCCGTTGCGGGTGCGCCGGTCGAGGCGGTACCCGCGCTGCGCGGCGCGAGAACCCTGGTCGAGGCGCGCGAGGTCGCGCGGCAGGTCACAGAGGTGCCGACGATTACGCTCGACGCGTCGGCAGCCCCTACTCTCGAGCGGTTCGTCGAGCTTCGTGGGGCGACCAACGGGATGCTCGACGCAGCCGCTGCGAAGACGATCGTGCGCGAGCTGAAGGCCGTGGGCGGCGATCTGAAGTCGCTGCGGATGGCGTTGACGGGAGCCGAGCGCGGGCCTGAGCTTTCTGCGGTGGTTGCGGCACTGTCGCGTGACGAGTCGATCCGGAGGGCACGTGCGGCTCAGTGACACGCTGACCGGCGAGCTCATTGAGCTTCCGACGTCGCCCGCGAGGATCGGGATGTACGTCTGCGGTCCGACCGTCTACCAGCGCGCGCACATCGGCAACGCGCGGCCGTACGTCGTCTTCTCGTGGCTCGCGAACTGGCTTCGCCACGGCGGTTACGACGTGACGTTCGTTCACAACATCACGGACGTCAACGACAAGATCTACGATGCGGCGCCCGAGCACTCGGCCGAGCGGGCGCGCGATGCGACACAGTGGTATCTCGACGACACGGACGCGTTCGGCCTTGGTCGCCCGGATGTCGTGCCGCTCGCGACCGAGACGATCCCCGAGATCGTGGCGCTGATCGAGCAGCTCGTTGCGGCCGGTCATGCGTACGAATCGGACGGCGACGTGTACTACTGCGTCACGTCGTTCGCCGACTACGGGCGTCTCTCCGGGCAGCGGCCCGATCAGGTCGAGGAGCAGGAGCCGAACCCGCGCAAGGAAGACCCGCGCGATTTCGCCCTCTGGAAAGCGAACAAGCCGGACGAGGATACGTCGTGGGACTCGCCGTGGGGTCTTGGCCGGCCCGGCTGGCACATCGAGTGCTCCGCGATGGCCGCGAAGCACCTCGGGCCGGAGTTCTGGATCCACGGCGGCGGCCTCGACCTCGTCTTCCCGCACCACGAAAACGAGCGCGCGCAGTCGTTGGCCGTGGGTCACCCATACGCGCGGGTCTGGATGCACAACGGGTTGCTCCGCTTCACGGGGGAAAAGATGTCGAAGTCCGTTGGGAACGTCGCGACGATCCAGGACGTGCTCGCCGAGTGGGGGGCCGAGACGACGCTGCTGTTCTTTATGACCGCGCACTGGCGCAAGCCGATCGACTTCTCGCCGGAGACGATGGCGGCTGCGCGCGCCCAGGTCGAAGGCTTCCGAGAGGCATTTCGGGATCTCAAGGACACTCGCATCGGTTCAATGACGGGGGATTGGGATGCCTTTGTAAGGACGCTCGAGGATGACTTCAATACGCCAGCGGCGCTCGCGATCATGAATGGCTGGCGAGCCCACGGATTCACCGACTGGCTTCGAGACGCCCTCGACCTTTTCGGCCTCGGGAGCATCGCGCTGACGGTTGAAGCACCTGATGAGGTTCGGGCAATCGCCGCTGCACGCGTCAAAGCCCGGCAGGCCGGGCACTACGAAACCTCCGATCGCTTGCGCGACGAACTCGCGGTGGCTGGTTGGGATGTGCGCGATACCGCGGATGACCCTGGCTACGTGCTCATCCAGAAGCCGTGACGCGTGAGCTTGTCTATGGCAGGAATGCGGTCCGGGAGGCGCTGCGCGGGCGGCGCGAGGTGCTCGAGCTCTGGGTGGGTGAGCGCGCTGCGGCATCGCTCGAGTGGCTTGCGGAAGGACCGCGCGCCCAGGTGCGCAAGGAGCGCGAGCTGACCGAGGCGGCTGCGTCGCCCGATCACCAGGGCGTCGTCGCGTGGGCCGCGCCCTATCCCTACGCCGACGCCTGGGAGCTGGCGGCGGTTGAGCGACCGCTGCTCGCCTGCCTCGACCAGGTCACCGATCCTCGGAACCTCGGCGCGGTCGTTCGTGGCGCGGCAGGCGCGGGTGCGACGGGTGTCGTCGTGCCGGCGCACGGGTCGGCGCGGGTAACGGCAGCGGCCTGCAGGTCATCAGCAGGGGCGGTCGAGCACGTGCCGATCGCGGTGGTGCCGAATCTCGCTCGCTACCTGGGCGAGATCAAGCGAGGCGATCTGTGGTCGTACGCGGCGGTCGCCGCCGGCGGCACCACGATGTGGGAGGCCGACCTCGCAGGTGGTGTAGCGCTCGTGTTCGGTGCCGAAGGGAAAGGGGTGCGGCCACTCGTGCGCAAGACGTGCGACGGCGCCGTGTCGATCCCGCTCGCAGCCGGCATCGAATCCCTCAATGTGTCCGTGGCCGCGGCCGTCCTGCTCTACGAGGCACGTCGGCAGCGAGCAGCGGTCGTGTGATGGCCGAGCCGACGCTCTACCTGTTTGACGGCTACAACCTGTTCCACGCGGGTGCCTATGACGACCCTCGCGCGCTCGTCGATCACCTGGCGAGCTTTGTCGCGGCGCGTGGCGCTCGGGGCGTGGTGGTCTTCGATGGCGTTGGCGAGGAGCGCGACGTTGGGCCACTCGCGGTTCGCTACGCGAGCCACGCCGACACGCTGCTCGAGCGTCTTGCCGCAGAACACCGCAGCAGCGATGTTGTCTGCTTGGTCTCTTCGGACGCGGCCATTCGGGGCACGTCCGGGCAGGACGTTCGCAAGGCGACGTCGGCGGCTTTCCTCGCCGACTTGGAGGCCGAAGGACGCAGCGAGCGCCGCCCGAGCCCTGTGCGCGAACGCATTGACCCCGAGACCCTGGCCGAGCTGGAACGCCTTCGCCGCGGCGAGTAGGGGCCTGCACTGGCCATGGCCGGTGTCAGGCACCCGCCATGGCCATTCGAAGTAGTCGAGCATCTGACCAAGCGAACATACGTTCTTATCATCGTGCATTTGTTGCAAAGGGGTTGTATCGCTCGAATAATGCTGCTAGGTTCTCCCTCAACTTCAGGGTGAGACTTTGGCGGTCGACCTCACAGGCCGTATCAGGGAGCACCAGGAATGATCGGGGGAACAGATGTCCGCTCGCACCGCTGCAGCACCGAAAACGCCACAGAGGGTTCAACGAGAGCTCGAGGATCTGCAGCTCGTCCTCAAGGCGCGGAACGGCAACCAGGCCGCCCTCGATCAGCTCTTGCGCCGCTATCACGGCTTCGTCCGCTTGAAGGCGAGCTCGTACTTCCTCGCCGGAGGCGACTCCGACGACCTGATCCAGGAAGGTCTGATCGGCCTCTACAAGGCGATCCGCGACTACAGAACCGACAAGGAGACGTCGTTCCGCAGCTTTGCCGAGCTCTGCGTCACACGGCAGATCATCACCGCGATCAAGACCGCGACGCGGTTCAAGCACTCGCCGCTGAACACCTATGTGTCGTTCGCGCACAGCCCGGCCGGCTACGACGGCGACGGGGAGTGCACCCTGGGCGACGCGCTTCCCGGCCCGGGCATCGACGATCCGGCCAGCTGTGTCATTTCGACCGAGGAGCTGCAGAGCCTCGTGTTCTGTCTCGGCAGCGGGCTCTCGTCGCTCGAGTCGGATGCGTTGCGCCGCTACCTCGACGGTCTCTCGTACGAGGAGATGGCCGAGGAGCTCGGCTGCGACACGAAGACGATCGACAACGCTCTGCAGCGGGTCAAGCGCAAGATCCTCGCGCACCAGGCGACTCGTGCAGTCCCGGCGTAGTCGCACTCGCGCCTCTAGGCTTTGACCCCAGCGCCGGAGTAGCTCAGCTGGTCAGAGCACCGCTCTTGTAAAGCGGGGGCCAAGGGTTCGAATCCCTTCTCCGGCTTTTCCGACCTTCCGCATCAGGAGGCGTGCGTTGGCACCGAAGCTCAAGCTTCAGATCTCGATGTCTCTCGACGGGTATGTGGCCGGCCCCAAGCAGGACATCGACAACCCGCTTGGCGAAGGAGGGCTCGCGCTACATGATTGGGTCTTTCGGACGCGATCCTCCAAGCGATGACCAACGAGGGCGGCGGCGATATCGGGCTGGACGACGACCACGTAGCGGCTTGGAACACGAACATCGGTGCGACGATCATGGGGCGCAACATGTTCGGCCCGATCCGGGGGCCGTGGGGCGACGAGGACTGGCGCGGCTGG